>NZ_JTLA01000106.1:0-26585 GCF_000799055.1 Ensifer sp. ZNC0028 | reverse complement strand
CCCCTCACCCGCCTGCCGGCACCTTCTCCCCGCAGGCAGGGAGAAGGGAGAACGCCGCGACCGCCCACTGCAGGAACATCGAGCCTTCAACATGCATCATCGCTTCCCGGCGGAGCAGTCCATGGTTCGGCATCAAATGTTCGCCGGCAGCGACCCCAATTGAGAAGCCGGCTTTCGGCCGCGTCCCCTCTCCCCGCCTGCGGGGAGAGGGCTAGGGTGAGGGGCGAGACTTGCGCACCGCTCAAAGCAGAGTGCACGTCTCGACGCCCCTCCTACCGCCACCCCCGCATCGTCTCCTCGATGAAGGCGGCCACTGCCGCCACGCTCGGCACGCGTGCGCGCTCCGGGTGCATCATCAGGTAGACCGGACGCTCGGCGGTGGCATCCGGTTCGTCCACGGCCTCGAAGCGCGGGTCGCGCCTTGCCGAAACCTCCGGCAGCATCAGTTCGGCGCCGAGCGCAAGGGCGGCCTCCATCAGGATCTCCAGCTTGTCGGCGGTCAGCGCCACGCGGGCATCCGGGCGCAGCCGGTCGAGTGCTTGCATTTCCGGCACATGCGCCAGGGTCGAGCCATAGCGCACGACCGGGCAAGGCCCTGCCCCCTGGCCCTTGGGCCGGAACAGCCGGAAACGCAGCGTGCCGAGGCTTTTCACCCGCACGCTGTCCTCGCCGGCGCGCGCCATGCGGATGGCGATGTCGGCCTCGCGCCGCTCGATGCTCAGCATCTGGTTGTCGGCAACGAGATCGAGCGTCAGGCCCGGATGACGCTGTTCCAGGCGGGCCAGCGACGGCGCCAGAATGGCGCTGAGGACGAAGCCGATGCTCGTCACCCGTACCTGGCCTTTGAGTTCCGCCGTGGTCCGCAACAAGGTCGCCAGCGACAGCGAGGCCTCCTCAGAGATCGTCCTGAGGCGCTCGACAACAGGGGAAAGCACCGGCGTCGGCGTCAGCCGGCCATCGATGCGGTCGAAGAGTGCGGCCCCCACCCGGCGCTCCAGCGCCGCAAGCCTTCGCGACACCGTCGTCTGGTCGACGCCGAGCGAGCGCGCCGCCTGGCTGAGCGTCGCGCCGCGTACCAGATGATCGAGCAGTTCGAGATCCGCCCATGACCCTGCATTCATGCAGATCCGCCTCCGAAAATTTCGGATCACTCTGCGCTGGCGCAGCCGCTAAGATCAAGCCCATAGACAGACCGCTTCGACGAACCAAACCCAGGGGCCGTGGCCCCGGAGCCAACACCCGGCCAGGGCCGACGTCCACCGACCCGCCTTCCACGAACCCATTTCGACCCTCGCGCGCTTGAAAACAAGGAGCCTTCCGATGTCCGATTCCGCCCCCGCTGCAACCCTCTTCACGCTTGCCGGCGTCACGCTCGCCCCGCCTCCGCTTGGGCAGGCGACGCTGGTCCTGATCGACTACCAGAACGAATATCTGGCCGGCCCGGTGCGGCTCGTCGAGCCGGAAGCGGCGATCGAAAAGGCGCGCCAGCTGCTGGTCGCCGCCCGTGCCGCCGGCACGAAGGTCATCCATGTCGCTCATAGGGGAGCCGCCGGAGGCATGTTCGACAGGACGGCGCATCGCGGCGCGATCGTCGATGCGCTGACGCCGCTGCCCGGAGAAACGGTGGTCGAAAAGACGCGGCCGAACGGCTTTTCGGATACCAACCTTGCCGAAGTCGTGGGTCCGGCCGGCACGCCGGTCATCTTCGCCGGCTTCATGACCCACAATTGCGTCTCCTCCACCGCCCGCGCCGCCAAGGATCTCGGCTACGGCATCACCATCGCCGCCGATGCCTGCACCACCCGCGACCTGCCTTCGGCAAGCGGCACCATCTCCGCCCGCGCCCTGCATGAGGCCGAACTTGCCGGCCTTGCCGACCACCACGGCGCAGTCGTCGACGTCGCCGAGCTGATTGCGGCACGGGGCTGACAGACCCGTCATTTCCCGTTGAAAACTGGGGCGTCCGCAGCGGCGGGCGCCTTTCTCTTGCCATGCAGATGGCGAAGATTACGAAAATATAATGATCTCAATGCTTTTCGCCGCGTCCATTCGCTTCTATTTTTGAACCTATCCATTTTTGGCATCGGCGATGCCGGTTAGGCGCAAGCGATGAACAAGACAGCCAAGACGGCGCGAGCCGACACCACGCCCCGCGACGATGCGGCGCCCAACGTCACCTTTATTCCCGGTGCGGTGAAGACGGTGAAGCGCAAACGCCGCGCGCGGTCCTGGCTGTGGCTGCCGGTCATCCTCGCCGTCGCCGGCGCCGGCTATTACGGCTGGACGCGTTACGGCGAAAACCCGGCCTCGACCGCAATGGTGACCGAGGTGGTGACACGCGGCGACATGGAAAACAGCGTCACCGCCGTTGGTACGCTCGACGCGGTCAATTCCGTCGATGCCGGCGCTCAGGTCTCCGGCCAGCTGAAGGCGCTGCATGTGGCGATCGGCGACACGGTCACGCAAAATCAGCTCGTCGCCGAGATCGATCCAGCCACGATCGAAAACCGCATCGAGATCGACCAGGCGGAGCTTGCCAACCTCCAGGCGCAGCTGATTTCCAAGAGGGCGCAGCTGGTTTTGAAACAGGCCAATATCGAGCGGCAGCGCAACCTCGTCGATACCCGGAGCGTGGCGCAGTCCACGCTCGACCAGGCGATTGCCGATCTCGCCGCCGCCGAAGCCGACGTCAACGCCATCGAGGCGCAGATCCGCAAGCAGCAGGCGACCCTTGCCGGCGACAAGGTCGATCTCGGTTACACCAAGATCTATGCCCCGATCTCGGGCACCATTGTCGCCAACCCGGCCAAGGCCGGCCAGACGCTGAACGCCAACCAGACGACGCCGACCATCGTCACCATCGCCGATCTTTCGACCATGACGGTGAAGGCGCAGGTATCGGAGGCCGATGTTACCCGGCTGAAGGTCGGCATGGATGCCTATTTCACCCTGCTCGGCCAACCCGGCAAACATTTTGCCGGCAAGCTTCGCCAGATCCAGCCGATGCCCGACACCGCCAACAACGTCGTGCTTTATTACGCGCTCTTCGACGTGCCCAATCCCGAAGGCGAGCTGATGATGTCGATGAGCGCCCAGGTGTTCTTCGTGCAGGCCGCCGCCAAGGATGTGCTGATCGTGCCGAGCGGCGCCCTGAGCCACCAGGCCAAGGGTACCGGAGATGCAACCGGCCAGGGCAGCAGCCGGCGCGACGGCCAAAGGAACGGAACCGGAAGCGAGCCCCGCAAGGCGCAGGTGACGGTCGTTACCGCCTCCGGCGCGCTCGAAACCCGCGACGTCGAAGTCGGCATTCGCAACCGCGTCAGCGCCGAGATCAAGAGCGGCCTCGAAGAGGGCGAGAAGGTCGTCGTCAGCACCGGATCGACCGGCAGCGGCAACACCCGCGACAACAGAAACCAGCGCGGCATGCGCATGCCGCCGATGTTCTGATCAGGGCTTAGAGACTGGCCATGACCCCGCTCATCTCGCTCAAGCACGTCAGCAAGACCTATTTCAACGGCGACCTCGCCGTCGAGGTGCTGCATGGCCTGTCGCTCGATATCGAGGCCGGCGAGTTCGTGGCGATCGTCGGCCAGTCCGGCTCCGGCAAGTCGACGCTGATGAACATTCTCGGCTGCCTCGACCAGCCGACCGGCGGCGACTACCTGATCGACGGCGAAAGCGTCGCGACCCTCGACAGCGACGAGCTCGCAGCCCTTCGCCGCCGCACCTTCGGCTTCGTCTTCCAGAGCTACAACCTCATCCCGACGGCAAGCGCCAAGGAAAACGTCGAGGTACCCGCCGTCTATGCCGGCATGTCGGCGCGCGACCGGCACGACCGCGCCGAGGCTCTGTTGGAGGCGCTGAAGCTTGGCGAACGCCTCGACCACCGGCCGGGCCAGCTGTCCGGCGGCCAGCAGCAACGCGTCTCCATCGCCCGCGCGCTGATGAACGGCGGCCGGGTGATCCTTGCCGACGAGCCGACCGGCGCGCTCGACAGCCAGAGCGGCTCCGACGTGATGGCGCTGTTGCGCGACATGAACGAGCAAGGCCACACGGTGATCGTCATCACCCACTCGCGCGAGGTCGCCGAACAGGCCGACCGACTGATCGAGATCCATGACGGCCGCATCGTCGCCGATCGCGCCAAGAAGGCCCGGGTGAATGCCGAGGGGGCTGCCGCCCTCGCCCGCCATGTCAGCGAAGGCTCGGCCGCGATCGCCGACGTCACCGAAGCGGTCAAGATGGCGTTCCGGGCGCTGAAGGCCAATCTCTTCCGCACCATCCTGACCCTGCTCGGCATCGTCATCGGCGTCGGCTCGGTTGTCGCGATGCTCGCCATCGGCACCGGCGCGCAGGATTCCGTCCTGAGCCGCATCTCGTCGATGGGCTCGGACCTGCTCGTTGTGCGCCCGAGCATGGCGAATTTCCGCGGCAGCGCCGGCGGAAGCAACGTGACGCTGGTACCAGCTGACGCGGACGCGATCCTGGAGGTGCCGAACGTCGCCTTCGCCGTGCCGGAGATGACGAGCTCCGTCACCCTTCGCCGCGGCAATGTCGACTACCAGACGACCGCAAACGGCACCGTGCCGCAGTTTACGACGGCAAAATCCTGGAAGATCGCCAAGGGCGAGTTCATCAATCAGAACGACATGGAGACCTATGCGCCGGTCGCCGTGCTCGGCCAGACGGTGGTGAAAACACTCTTCCCCGATGGCGACAACCCGATCGGCCAATATGTGCTGGTCAACAAGATCCCCTTCCAGGTGATCGGCGTGATGGCGGAGATGGGCGCCACCTCCTTCGGCAACGACCAGGACGACGTGGTGCTGGTGCCGCTTTCGACCGGCAGCATCCGCCTCTTCGGCCAGCGCAACATCCGCACCATCACCGTTCAGGTGAAGGACGGCTCGGCGATCGACATCACCCAGCAGACGATCCAGGCGCTGCTCGACCAGCGCCACAAGCGCCAGGACACGCAGATCACCAACATGTCCTCCGTGCGCGAAGCCTTCACCGAGACCTCGAACACGCTGAAGCTGTTCCTCGCCTCGGTGGCCGCGATCTCGCTGCTCGTCGGCGGCATCGGCGTCATGAACATCATGCTCGTCTCCGTCAGCGAGCGCACCCGCGAGATCGGCGTGCGCATGGCGACCGGCGCCCGCCAGCGCGATATCCTCTTGCAGTTCATCATAGAAGCGCTGGTCGTCTCGGCGATCGGCGGCACGCTCGGCGTCGCGCTCGGTCTCGGCACCGGCGCGCTCGCCGGCCAGTTCGGCATGCCCGTTTCCTTCACCGTCGGCCCGGTGGCGCTCGCCTTTGCCTGCGCCTTCCTGACCGGCCTCGTCTTCGGCTTCCTGCCCGCCCGCAACGCCTCGCGCCTGCAGCCGGCGGTGGCGCTGAGTGCGGACTAGGCAAGAGCGACGTTCCTGCCCGTCAGACGGTAGACAAGTGTCGCGACACGACCCAAGATAGCAGGCACTGCACGCTCGGGGGATGATTCGCGATGTGGAAGGCGTTTGCCGTTTTTTACTGCCTGTTGGCGACGTTCGGCGTTCTGCTTGGCGGCTACATCATGGCGGGCCGGTCAGTGCCGATGTCAACTATCGGCCTTGGCCTGGCTTCCGTGGCCTTCGTGATGGTGTTGTTGACCGCCGTCGGGCTCGTCGCCTACGCCTTCAACCTGAATGCCCCACCCTATGGGCTCTGGCGGCCGCTGAGCTGGCTCATCGGCATCTATCAGCTGCTGGTGTCGCTGCTCAGCGTCGTGCGGTTCGCACAGATGTTCGCCACCATCCCGGCCGGAAGCGACGTTGGTGTCACGAACCTGATCTGGCTGGTCCTCGGCCTGGCTCTCAACTATTTCAGCTGGCTCGGCGTCTGGCGCTATGGGCAGCGCATGGTGCAGCAACCGGCGCAAGCGCGGTAGAGGCAGGCGTTGCGGGATCTACTTCACGCTGGTGCGAATCCTGCGGCAAAACCCCGTTCCTGCTGAGGACGGAGGAAGCATTCCGGTTGGGAGATACGTGTCGCGATGTGGAAGGTGTTTGCCGTTCTTTACGGGCTGATTTTCGTTTTCCTGCTGTCACTGGCTTTCGTCACGCTACCCCCTGAAATCGCCGTGCAGCTGTCGTCCGCCGACCGGGCCCTGTTCTATGCGGTCCTGGCCGTGGAATTTGCGGCCATGATAGGCGTCTTTGCCTACGCCTTCGACCTGAGGGTCCCGCCCTTGTCATTCTGGCGGCCATTCAGCTGGGTTCTCGCCTGCTGGTGTCTCTACACGTCGCTGGCCGATGCCTGGGATCTCGTCACGCTCATTACCAGCCCCCAGCCCGGAGACGAAGGCCTGCTGTCGGCCTCCTTCGGTTTGCTGTTCCTGCTCCTTCTCAACTATTTCGGCTGGCTGGGCGTCTGGCGCTATGACCGCCGCATAGCGCAGCAACCGGCCTCCATGGCCTAGCGGCGGCACGCAGGCCGCTTGGCCTTGCGACGACCTGTCCCGCCGAACGATGGACAAGGCGCCCATCACCGCCGAAGCTGCCACCAACGCAGATACAGGATGATTCGCGATGTGGAAGGCATTTGCAATTTTCTACGTGCTCAGCCTCGCCTTCGGTCTGGTCATAGGCGCGACGCTGCTTCTGGGCCTGTGGGACGAGATGGCATACGGGATCAAGATCCTCGGCGGCATCAGCCTGGTCATGGCGCTGGCAACGGCGATCGGCCTCGTCGCTTACGCCTTTAACCTGCAGGTCCCCCCCTTCGGGTTCTGGCGGCCCTACAGCTGGCTGCTCGGCATCCTTCTCGGCGGCCTGTCGCTGATCAGCGTCGTGCGATTTGCCGGTCAGTTCGAAGGCGGCGATGACCTCACCAGTCTGCTCTGGCTTTGCCTGTCCCTTCTGGTCAACTATTTCAGCTGGCTCGGGATCTGGCGTTACGGCCGCCGGGTGAAGGCGATCGCAGGCTAGCCCGGGCGAACCGGGCTTTAGCCCTTCGTCACGACAGGAAAGACATGCTCAACCTCGTCCTCTACAGCGACCAGATCGTCCCCGCCTGCGCGGCGATCGACCTCAGACTTGTGGAGATGATGGCGGCACGCGGCGCCGGTAACCGCATCGCCTATGTCGCCTCCGGCCCGGAACCGGACCGCGACTTCTTCCTCGCCGGGCAGGCCTATTACGGCAGGCTGGGTCTCGAACTCGCGCTGTTCTTCGATCTGGACGAACCGCATTCGGCAGACGACATTGCAGCGCTCTTCGCCTCAGACGCCATTCACCTGGCAGGCGGTCACACCGGCGGCTTTCTCGAACGGCTGAAGCGAAGCGGCATGCTCGGGCCGCTCAGCGACTGGGCACGGTCCGGCGGCATCCTCATCGGCGTCAGCGCCGGCGCCATTCTCATGGCCCCGACGATCGCGACCGACGCGCTCTTCATCGGTGAACGGCCCGAGGACATCGAAGACGGCGCTGCACTCGATCTCACGCCCTTCGAGTTCTTCCCGCATCTCGGCGACGACGACGGCTACCTGCCCGCGCTTCTGCGCTACAGCCTGTCGACGCCGCGACCGATCCTTGCCTGCAACGATGGCGACGGCATCGTCGTTTCGGGCGGGCGGATCGAGTGTTTTGGTAATCCTCTATGGATCGCCGCGGGCGCCGCGCGACCGCCGACGGAGCCCATGCTCCAGGGCTTCATGCGGATACAGATGCCATGACGGACCTGCAGACCATCGTCCAGCAGAGCCCACTCGTGGCTCCGATCCTCGATCGCTGGGACCGGATTGCCCTGCCCGACGCATGGCTGGCGGCCGGCGCGGTTGCGCAGACTGTCTGGAACCATGCCTTCGCCCTCCCGCCGACGCACGGCATCGGCGATATCGACATCGTCTATTTTGACGGTGACGACCTCTCGGAAGAGGTGGAGGCGGCGCATGCGAAGCGGATCGAAGGCCTGTTTGTAGACCTGCCCGTGCGGATCGACGTCAAGAACGAAGCGCGCGTCCACCTCTGGTACGAAGAAAAGTTCGGCGCGCCGATCAGGCCCTATCGATCGACGCGAGACGCGATCGCGACATTTCCGACGACGGCAACCGCTGTCGGCCTTCGCCCGTCCCGGGACGGATTGGAGATCTGCGCCCCTTTCGGCCTTGCGGACCTGCTCGCACCGATCGTGCGCGCCAACAGGAGCCAGATCACCCGCGCAATCTACGAGCGCAAAGTTGAACGGTGGCGCGCCCTTTGGCCAGGCCTTGCGATCGAAAGCTGGGACCTGAAGCCGGCTTGAGGCGAGACGCACTTGCGACGGCAACCCCGGCGCTTGAGACCGGGGAAGGCGCGCGGGCCGCTTGAGGCCGTGCGCGGGCTGAAACCGCTACATCGCACCTGCCCGCGCAGCTTCCGCATGCCGGACGGCCATGGACCCTTCGCGCACCGGTGGCGGCGCGGCCTTGCGCCGTCCAAGCTTCGCCTCCGCCTCCGTCAGGCCGATATCGGCAAGCCGCTCCGCATCGAGGTCGCGCAGGTGCTGCAATTGCCAGTACCGCGAGCGCGGCGAGGCAACGAGATAAAGACCGAGTTCCCGGATCATGTCGAACATCCATGTTTCGTTTCCAACCATGGACACAATCTGCGCCTCGACATCTCCTAAAAGAAGCTTAGCATTCCTATTCCACGCATAAGAGAAACTTTGATAACAAGAGAAACCCGAGCATGAGTGCGCTTGATCTCGACTATCTCAAAACCTTGGCGCTGGTCGCCGAACTCGGCAGCTTTTCGGCCGCCGCCGAGCGCCTGGGCCTGACCCAGCCGGCGGTCAGCCTGCAGGTGCGGGTACTGGAAAGACAGCTCGGCGTGCGACTGGTCGAACGGGTCGGCCGCAGGGCGCGGCCGAGTGCGGCCGGCGAGGAACTGCTGGCCCATGCCGGCAGCATCGAGGCTGCCACCAGCCGGGCGATCGAGGCCGTCGCCCGCCACGCCAAGGGCGTGCTCGGCCGCGTCCGGCTCGGCACCGGCGCCACCCCTTGCGCCTTCCTGCTGCCGCCGCTCCTGGCCGACCTCAAGCGTCGCTTTCCCGATCTCGACATCACCGTGACGACGGGCAACAGCGCCGACATCGTCCGCGCGGTTGACGAGAACGTCCTCGACATCGGCCTCGTCAGCCTGCCCGTCTCCGGCCGCATCTTCGACATCACCCCGCTCTTCGACGAGCGCTTCGTGGCGATTGCGCCGCTCGGAACCGTTCTGCCCGATACCGTCACGCCCGCGATGCTCGCTGAACGGCCGCTGATCCTCTACGAGCCCGGCGCCAATACGCGAAGGATCACCGACGAATGGCTGGCCACCTCAGGCACGGCCGTCAAGCCGGTGATGGCGCTCGGCAGCGTCGACGCGATCAAGGAAATGGTCGCCGTCGGCCTCGGCTCGGCCCTGGTCCCTGAAATCGCCCTTCGGCCCGGCGACCGGGAACGCCTGGTGGTGCGACCCGTCAGCCCAACGCTCTTCCGCCGTTTCGCCCTGGTGCTTCGAAGCGACAAGCGGCTCGACCGGGCCCTGCGCGAAACGCTCGCCGCCCTGAAGACGACGGCTGCGCTTGGACAGCCCGACATCAAGCCCTAAACCCCTTTTAGGGCCTAGCGACGACAGACGGGCTGTCGAAGCATGCCGGAGCCTGAACGATGTAGCACTTGACCTCATCGTTTAGTTTTGGTTTGGCCATTGGTCTGTCAAAGTCCGTCAAAGGAGCAAGAAGTGACGAAGTACGATCCCGATAGATTGAAACTCCGCATCCAGGGACGCGGCCTGAACACGTGGAACTGGCAGTTGCTGCTCGATGGCAAGCAGATCGTCAAATCCGGAACCATCTCGGGCTCGAGACGCAATGCCGAAGTCGCGGCCGAGGCCGTCTTGCGCGATATGTCGACTGCGCCGGACAAGGACTAAGCGGTTCGAAGCTGGCAGGCGCCGCATGCATGCGCGCTGCACTCTGGCGATCTCGGGTTTCTGGTTGGCTGCATCAACCATGGCCCGGACGCCGGCAGCACCCAAACGTCCGGCTACTCCCGCGAGCGCCTCGTGTGCACGGATGACGAACACCGGGCGGCCAGCCGATCCGCTGAACTTCGGGGCCTGCCGAAAGCATCTTGAGGATTGTTAGACCGAAGAGCGCTGACGAGCGGGGTGCATGACATCGCAACCTCTATCCTCCTGAGGGCACAAGTTGAGACATCGGGGGAACCGGGCCCGAGGTCCGGCTCCCTATTCAGGCATGCGGGATTAGCAGCCCTGGCGCGCCCTTGGATAGTGGGGTGAAAGCGGGTATTTCTCGTCCATCAACCAGAGGAGTCTAGGTGATGGCTAAAGGTCAGGTTCGCAGCAACAAAGAGGTTCGCAAGCCGAAGAAGGACAAGGTCGAGAAATCGGCGGCGCCAGCCCTTGGCTCGCAGGTAAAGAATAGCGAGAGCGCGCTCAACAAAAAGAAGTGACCCTGCTCGGGTGACAAACCGGTACGGGGCGGCCACGGCCGCGCTTGCCAGATTGGAAAAGCCGCCCGGTGAAAAATTGGGCGGCTGCGATTAGTACAGTCTGGGTGCCGCACATGGCGGATCTCAGCCACTTCGATCCGCACTGCGCCGCAATGGCAGCTGCCGCTCCCGGTCTTCAGCATCCTTCCCCCCATCCTTGTCGACCCGGGCTATGCCGCCGGTGCGATTGAAAATCTGCGCCGTCACAATCACCGATCGGAAATCGGGTGGGCGCTGATGCCCGCCGGCAGTAGTCAGGGCGCCTCAATCAAGAGAAGGGAAAAGTCCATGACCATGCTGCAAGACAAGATCGTGATCGTCACCGGTGCGTCCTCCGGCATCGGCCGCGCGGTCGCGAGGCTCTTTGCCGCCGAGGGCGCGAAGATCGTCGCCAACGCTCGCGGCGAAGAACAGCTCGACACCGTCGTCGAAGCGATCCGAAAGGACGGTGGCGAAGCGGTCGCGGTTGGCGGCGACGTCACCGCGGAAGACACCCATATCCGGCTGGTGGAAGCGGCGCTCAAGCACTTCGGCGGCCTCGACATTGCCGTCAACAATGCCGGCGCCGTCAACGTCATGAAGCCGGTCGCCGAGATCACGCTTGAGGAATGGCAGCAATCGCTTGCCACCAACCTCACCTCCGCCTTCCTCGGCGCCCGCCACCAGATCCCGGCGATGCTTGAGCGCGATGGCGGCTCGCTGGTCTTCACCTCCACTTTCGTCGGCACCAGCGTCGGTATTCCCGGCATGGCCGCCTATGGCGCGGCAAAGGCCGGCCTGATGGGCCTCGTCAAGGGCATCACGGCCGACTATGGCGCAAAGGGCATCCGCGCCAATGCGCTCCTGCCCGGCGGCGTCGACACGCCGGCGGCCGGCAGCAAGGAAAACAAGGAATGGGCGGCCGGCCTGCACGCCATGAAGCGCATCGCCCAGCCGGAAGAAATCGCCCAGGCCGCCCTCTTCCTGTCCGGCCCGATGGCAAGCTTCGTCTCGGGCGCCGCACTCTTTGCCGATGGCGGGAATGCTGCGGTGAAGTGACGACCGAACAGTGCACGCCGGGGGCAGACGTCTCGTCACGCCCCCGGTCAACCGACAATCATTGCGAGTGTCGCCAAATTGCCTGATCCAGCGTCGATCGTGTGGACGCGATACTATCCGGCACGGATCGCAACCGACCCAGGAAGCTACTTCCTTGTCGGAAAGCTCGAACAGGACTTCGGGCCCATACGGTTTGGCGACGAGGGCCAGCAATGGGCAGTAATGTCTATCGCTGACTTCCTCGACCACCCTGAAGTCGTCGAGAGTTTGAAGAGCAGATTGCGCGACTATCTCGTTGAAAGCACTTGATTTGGATGCCGGCAAGCCCGCCAGCGCCTGTCGTTTCGGCTCGCCCGCGTGGTCCGGCGCCCCTCACACCGGTATCTCCGTCGTCTCCTTGCCGGTGCGGATCACGAAGGCGGTATAATAGCGCGCGACGTTGGTTTCCTCTCGAAACAGCCGCTCGGTCAGGGCGTCGAGCTCGTCCATGTCTTTCAGCCGCAGCATCAAAATGGCGTCGGTCTCGCCGCTGACGCTATAGGCCTGGACCACCGCCGGCTCCCTGGCCGCCATGTCGAGAAAGCGGCGGATATATTGTTCGCCGTGGCGCTCGAGTTCGACGGTGATGATCGCCTTCATGGTGCGACCGGCCTTGGCCGGATTGAGAACCGCGACGATGCGGTCGATGACACCCGCCTCATGAAGCCGCCGGATGCGGCGCAGGCAGCTCGAAGGCGACAGGCCGACTTCCGCTGCAAGCTCGGCATTGGTGCGCGAGGCATCCACCTGCAAGAGCCTCAAGAGCTTGCTGTCGATCTTGTCCATGTTCATCCCCGTTTCGGCCCCATGCAATTTTATTGCACGAAAGTGCATATTTTGACCACAACTGCGAAGCGCCTCGCGTTAGTCCTTGGACAACAAATTCAAGGAGAGACCGCCATGCCCGTTCTGATCATTTTTTACCGCAAGACACTCGCCACGCTCGAAGTCTACTGGGACCTGGTGCGCATCATCGTTCCCGTCACCATCGCTACCCATGTGCTGCAGGAACTCGGCGTCATCCGCGCCGTCGCGCCGGTTTTCGAGCCGCTGATGACGATCGTCGGCCTGCCGCCGGAGTTTGCCTTTGCCTGGTTGACGGGCCTGCTCGTCGGCATCTGGGGCGCCGTGGTGGTCGTCTTCACGCTGGTGCCGGTCTCAGAGCTGACGACCGCCGACATGACGGTGTTTTCGGCGCTGATCCTGGTAGCGCACGCGATCCCGATCGAGCAGCGCATCATCCAGAAGGCCGGCCCGAGCTTTCTCGCCACGGCCTTGATCCGTATCGGCGGCGGCCTGGTCTTCGCAGCGCTGCTCCACCAGGTCTTCGCGCTGACCGGCTGGCTTTCGACGCCGCTGGCGCCGAGCTGGATACCGGCGAACGAGACGGCCACCTGGACCGGTTTTGCGTGGAGCACGCTGAAGACCCTTGCCACCATGCTCGTCGTGCTGCTCTCGCTGAGCTGGCTGATCGAGATCCTGAAGCTTGTCGGCATTCTCGGCTGGCTGAACCGGGCCATGGCGCCGCTCTTCCGTCTGGCCGGCATCCAGACGCAAACGGTGCCCTTCACCGCCGTCGGCGTGCTGCTCGGGATTTCCTATGGCGGCGCGCTTCTGATCCGCGAGGCGCGCGAGGCAAAGGTCGAGCCGCGCCAGGTCTTCCTCGCCTGCGTCTTCATGGGTTTCGGCCACAGCCTGATCGAGGACACGCTGGTGGTCGTGGCACTGGGCGCGGATTTCGCCAGCGTCTTCTTCGGCCGGCTGGTTTTCGCCATCGTCGCCACCGCGATCATCGCCCGGGTGGTCGCTTCGGCGCCGGACGCCGTGTTTTTCCGCTCCTTCTTCCGCAAGGACGGCGGCGAGCCCGCCCTGTCGGAGGCTTGAAGCCTGCAATCGAGGCGCGGCGGCGCTATTCCGCCGCGACCTTTACAGCCAGTGCAGGACCCGGCATCCGCCCGAAGGCGGCGCGATAGGCGGCGGGCGTGGTCGAAAGCTGCTGTCGGAAGTGGTGGCGCAGCGTCTGGGTGGAGCCGAATCCGGAAGCCTCGGCCACCTGCTCCATGCCGAGTGCCGTTTCCTCCAGCAATTGCCGGGCGCGCGACAGCCGCTCTGACAAGAGCCAGCGCGCCGGCGTCGTGCCGGTCGCCGCCTCGAAGCGGCGCAGGAAGGTGCGTTCGCTCATGCCGGCAGCCTTTGAAAGCGCTGCAATCGAAAAATCCTCGCCGAGCCGCGCGCGCATCCGGTCAAGCAGCGGCCCGAGCCTGGCGCTCTCGTGCACGTCCGGCACTGCCCGCTCGATAAACTGCGCCTGGCCGCCGTCGCGATGCGGCGGCACGACGAGACGACGGGCCACGCGGTTGGCAGCCTCGCTGCCGAAATCGCGGCGGATCAGATGCAGGCAGAGATCGATGCCGGCGGCACTGCCCGCCGAGGTCAGAACCTGGCCGCCATCGACGTAAAGTACATCCGGCACCACCTCGATATCGGGATAGAGCGCCTTCAGCTTGTCGGTATAGCGCCAGTGGGTCGTCGCCCGGCGGCCCGATAGCAGACCAGCCGCCGCCAGCACGAAGACGCCGGAGCAGATGGAAAGCACACGCGCGCCGCGGGCGTGGGCATCGCGCAGCGCCGCGCTCACCGCTTCCGGCACCGGCTGGTCGGCGCCGCGCCAGCCGGGCACGATGATCGTACCGGCCTGCCTCAAAAGCTCGATGCCGCCGTCGGCGACGAAGCGCACGCCGCCGGTGGCTCTGAGTTCTCCCGGATCGACCGAGGCGACGGCGAAGCGATACCAGCCCTCGCCCATTTCCGGCCGCGCCAAGCCGAACATTTCGACGGCGACGCCGAACTCGAAGGTGCAGAGCCCGTCATAGGCGAGCGCGACGACAAGCGGGTTCTGGAGCGATTGAGAAGCGGAAAACGACTTTGGCATGATCTTGAGCATATATGGCAATGTTGCCAACTGCCAGCCCCGATCGAGCGCTGCTACACATCTCCTCGTCAACATGCACCGAGCCAAGGAGAGCCAGATGAGCACCGTCACCGAAATCCCCGCCGCATCCCCCGAGATCGCCATTGCCCATTTCGCCGGGCGCCTGAGCGTCGAGACCGATTGCTCCGACGTCGCCCAGGCGCTGAAGAGCGGCGATCAGGATTTCGTGCTGCTGCACGTGGTCGGCTCGGATGCGGCCTATGCCCGCCGCCACGTGCCGGGCGCGATCCACCTGCCCCACCGGCAGATTTCGGCCGAGCGTTTGGCCGAATGGGCGCAAGACACCCTGTTCGTCGTCTACTGCGCCGGTCCCCATTGCAACGGCGCCGACCAGGCCGCACTCAAGCTCGCCCGCCTCGGCCGGCCGGTGAAGCTCATGATCGGCGGCATCACCGGTTGGGAGGACGAAGGTCTCGCCTTTGCGACCGGCGCTGCCCCCGGCGAAGCGCAGGCGCTGCTCGCCGCTTGAGCCGGCGCCGAAGGCCCTTTGCAGCGCCGCACGCCTAACCGGATGCACGGCGCTGCAGCATTCTGGATCGCGGTCGGTTTCAGCCTGAAATCGATCGCGATTGCAGCCGATGATGCGGTAGGATCGCCCCTTCACCGGGCCTCTGTAACCCGCGCCGGCCCGCTAACCCCTTTGCACGAGGTATCGCGATGACCGCGTCACCCCTTATCGTCCGCCCATTCGAACGAGATGACGTCGCCTGCGTGCTGCGACTGATGCGCGACCTTGCGGTGTTCGAAGGCTACATCGACGATTTCCGCGTGACCGAGGGCGATCTGATCGCGCACGGACTTGGCGACAACCCGCGCTTCGGCGTGCTGGTCGCCGAACTTGACGGCCGCGTCGTCGGCATCGCCGTGCACTACGTCATCCCCTGGACCTACGACCTGAAGCCGACGCTCGTGCTGAAGGAGCTTTTCGTCGATGAAACAGCACGTTCCCTGGGCGCCGGCGCGGCGTTGATCGCAGCGCTGAAACGCCACGCCGCGGCGATCGGCGCGCCGCGTATCGAGTGGTCGGTGCTTGCGAGCAACGACGATGCGAAGCGCTTCTATCGGCGCCAGGGCGCCGTGCTCGACGCAATCTGGGAGCCCTGGGCGCTGTCGATCGGGAGTGATGACGCCTAAAAGAATGTGTCGGGATCCCGCCTTTGCCCCTGCGGGCTATTGTCAGGAAAATCCTGGCCCTATCGGGTGAATAAGTTGGGGATTTTCCCGTAACCCAAATTGACTATTAAAATCCCCCTAAATTCCATTGCTTTCAGCGGCCGGTTTTGCCACACTGTACTTGCGATTGCGCCCCGGAAGTATGCAATCCCCGGAAGAGTATGCATGCTTGCGGTTATATTGCAGTGCAGTTGCTTTATTAATTTAATTGCGCGCTTGAGCCTCCGTCCCCACGGGGGCTCAATCATTTTTGGGGCCCGTTTGGGTCCTTGACCGACTGGCATTGTCGGGACTTTCCAGAAATCGCAGCAAGGTGTAGACGCAACGGAAGATGGCGCCCCGAACCGGGCGCTCCCGTCACGATTGCGGCAGGCCATTCTTGAAAATCAGCCGTCTTTGCACAGCCCTCGCCCTGATGCTCCTGGCCTCCCCGAGCGCAGCCGGTTCCTTCGAGACCATGTCCGAGGAGGACGTCGCAACCTATCTCCTGTTCGGATTGGATCGGCATGCCCCGGCACCGCCCGGCCCCTTGACCTTCTCCCCGGCGGCAAAGCCTTTGACGGTGGCCATCGCCATGGTGGAAGGCTCCCAGCGCGCCGAAATCGGGCGAATTACCGTCGAACGCACCGGGGCCTGCAGCTTCAGGGCAGAGCTTTCGGACACGGGGGCGCTTGCGGTCTTTCGGGCGGGAACGTTCTCCGTCGATTTCTCCGCCCTTGAAACTGTCGAGGTGGGCAAGACCGACGATGGGGCCGTGACGATCTTTGCCGGCGCGAAGATGCGCTGCCTCGCATCGCAATTCGACGGCGCATGCGACCGTTTCAACAGCAAGGACGGCCCGCGCGGGCTTTGGCGCTGGAGGATCGGTCCGATGGAGAAGAACAAGAGCGGGAATGTGCAGACCGACCGGGCAAGGCTGAAAGAAGCCGTGGCTCACATGAAGGGCAAGGTCTGCGTGCAATAGGCACCGGCCGGGATCGAGAACCCCGGCCGGTTTGGCTTGTCGCTTAATGTCCGCCGAGCACCAGCGTCTGCACCGGCAGCATCAGCGCCTGGATGCGCAGGATCGCCGCATGCACGAGGCCGACGGTATCGACGCCATGCAGATAGACCCATTGCAGCGTGCTGATCCCGGGCTTGTCCAGTTCCTCGTGGTTGCTGGTATAGGCATTGGCGATGCAGCTGCTTCCGGGCGGCACGTCGTCGAGCACGCCGGGGTAAAGTGGCTCCATCACCACGGTCAGCGTGCCTGGCTGCGAGATCTGCGCAACGTCGATCAGCTGGTCGCTGGCGCGCACCTGACCGGCGGCGATCACGTCCTGCACCTCGGTGACAACAAGCGGGATGATGGTGAACGGCTTGCCGACGCAGGTCGCCTCCCCGATCATGCCCACCTTCATCACCTGCGCCTCGATCTGCCCGAAGCCGGCCACCAGTCGTGCCCGGCCCGCGTCTTCGGGAACGAGCACGCCGGCGGGCCTCAAGAGCGGGTTGACGATTTCGCCGACCCGGAGCGTAAACTGCTGCAACGTGCCGGACACGCCTGCGCGCACAGTGGTCTTGGTGATATCGACCTCCGCCTGCTTCAGCGCCGCCTCGGCGCTGGCCTTTTGCGAGGGTAGCAGCGAGGAAAGCTTCGTCTCCAGCGTCTGCTTGTTGGACTGGGCGGCCGTCAGCGCGCCCTTGCGCCCCTCGAGATTGACCTGGCGGCGCTCGATCTCACGACGGGCAACGACATTGGGGTTGAGCTTGTTGAGCTCGACCTGGGTGTCGTACTCGTCCTGCGCCTGCTGCACGGCGGCCTGCGCCTGGACGATCACGCCGTCGGCGGCGACAAGTTCGGTGCGGGCAACGGTCGTCTCGGCGTCGACCTCGGCGATCTGGCGCCGTGCGACCTCGGCCTTCGCCTCTTCCTCGGAACTGTCGAGCTTGAACAGCGGCTGGCCGGCCTTCACCTTCTCAAAGCGCGTGGCGTAGATCTCGGTCACGCGCCCGTTGGTCTCCGGCAGCACCGCGACGGTGCGGAACGCCGCAGTCACGTTTTTCGTCGACGGGTGGAAGTAGAAGATCAGGGTAATCAGCGAGATCGTCAGCACGATGCAGGCGGTGATGCCCCAGCGCAGTTCGAACCACATGGAGTAGATGGTGATCTCGCGCCCGATGCGCTTCCCTTGACCGTAACGGCGGAAGAGATAGTCGGGCAGGATGGTCAGCATCGAGCAAAGGATGAACTCGAACATGGCTTATGCCTTCCCTTCCGTCGACGGCTGATCGGGTGACGCGTGGCCGGGCAAAGCGCGCGGCAGCGGCAGCGGCTCGGTTGCAGCCGGATCCGCCTCCGTCGCCGCCCGTTCCGCGGCTGCAGGTTGATCAACCACCTTGCCGGCAATCTTTTCCAGCGAGCCGGCGATCGACGACAGCGGCGACGAAAAATCGGGAAGGTCGATCAGCGCCAACAGCAGCGCTGCGCCCCAAAGGATGTTGTTGTGGGTGAGCAGCGACAACAGCGCCAGAACCGCCACCAGCTCGAGCTGGATCTTGTTGGTCTTGTGCGCCATGAGCTCCGGCAAGGAGTGCAGTCTGAGATAGATCGTGCCGAGCGCGAAGACCGAAACGATCAGGAACACGGCGACCGCATTGAGGAGCCAGTCGGACTGGCCGGGCGCCGTGATAAAGCCTGGAAGATGATGAATGGCAGCAGGATGGATGGCTTCGGACATTACGCCTCCGCATATCGGACTGGACCACGAGAATCGTACATTAGCACACCGCTAGAAAACAAAAACAAAAGCTTGCACGTCAAGCGCAACTTGACATTGCGGAGCCGTGCACCCTAACAAATCGCCGCGAAGACGCATTGAAATGCCGCCGCGTTCGAGCAGGATCAAAGCCAGCTTGCTGTTCCCGCGGGAACGGCGTTGGATGCCGGAGCGGCCTATCGCGCGCAGGCATCTGCGCCGCGCGACGCGCCGAGCGACTCGCGCCACGCATTGCCGAAGAAGGAGACCGCCATGGCCCAGAACATCTATGATCGTCCGGAATTCTTCGAGGGTTACAGCCAGCTCGGGCGCTCGGTGCACGGTCTTGCGGGTGCCGCGGAATGGCCGGCGATCCGCGCACTCCTGCCTGATCTGTCGGGCAACCGCGTCGTCGATCTCGGCTGCGGCTATGGTTGGTTTTCGCGTTACGCCCGCGAGGCCGGTGCCGCCCACGTGCTCGGGCTCGATCTCTCCGAGAAGATGATCGCCCGCGCCAAGGCCGACACGTCAGATGCGGCGATCGACTACCGCATCGCCGACCTCGACCAGCTCGACCTGCCCGAGGCAAGCTTCGACTTCGCCTACAGCTCGCTTGCCTTCCACTATGTCGAGGATTTCGGCCGGCTGGCCGCGACCATCCACCGGGCGCTTGCGCCCGGCGCCCATTTCGTCTTCACCATCGAGCACCCGATCTACATGGCCTCGCTCAACCCCGGCTGGCGCATCACCGATGGCGAGCGCACCTGGCCGGTCGACCACTACTCAGCCGAAGGCCCGCGCACGACAAACTGGCTCGCGAAAGGCGTGATCAAGCACCACCGCACGATCGGCACGACGCTGAACACGCTGATGTCGGTGGGCTTCGCGATCCGCCATGTTCAGGAGTGGCGGCCGACGGAAGAACAGATCGCCGAGATCCCGGCGCTGGCCGAAGAGGTCGACCGGCCGATGATCCTGATCGTCAAGGTGCAGAAGTAGTCCGTAGCCGATGTTGCCGGTCGCTTTGCTGCTTCCCGGGCGACGGGTATCTCGCGCAGAAGTCACTGTTCAAAATAGGACGATTGTCCGCATGCCAACCTTCCGGAAAGCACCGACAATTGCGTTCTTCACAGTCGCGACGCTCTTTGGGCTGGGGCTGGTTAGTGGCGACTTTGCAGCGGCCGGGATGAACGAAGCGACGGAAGCGTTCAGGCGAGCGGAGTATCGAGACGCATATCGCCACGCCCTGCCAGAGGCCGAGCGCGGCAATGTTGCGGCACAGAATATGGTGGGATCCCTATATTCATATGGTCGCGGAGTGGAACAAGACTACTCCAAGGCGTTTCAGTGGTTCAAACGCGCGGCTGATCAAGGTGATCTCAGCGCACAATATGCCGTTTCCCAATCGTACGAGACCGGTCGCGGTGTCGAGCAAGATATCCAAGCCGCTGTTCACTGGCTTAGGAAGGCAGCAGAAGGTGGGTTCTCACTCGCTCAATTGTCTCTTGCACACCACTACCGCGAAGGCCTGGGTGTGCCGAAAGATCCAGAACAGGCGTCACATTGGGAGGCGCGGAGCGAACAGGACCCAGCCAACCAGATAATTGGAGAAGCACTGGATCGCATTGGCGAAGAATAAGACCGTGCCCGAACGCATAGCGACCTGTCGGCTTCCCCTACCCCTTCTCCTTCAATGTCTCTTTCTGAGTGATCAGCCGGGCGCTGTGCTGCCCGCTGAGATAAGTCCAGAACCAGCTCCAGGCGACGGCGAAGCGGCTGCGGGTGCCGATCAGGAAGTAGATGTGGGCGATGCCCCAGATCCACCAGGCAAGCGCGCCCTTGAGCTTGAAGCGGCCGAAATCGATGATCGCGGCGCGCCGGCCGATGGTGGCAAGGCTGCCCTGGTGGCGATAGCGGAAATCAGCCGGAGGCTTGGCGCCTGAAAGCCGCGCGCGGATGACGTCGGCCACATAGGCGCCCTGCTGCTTGGCGGCGGGCGCAATGCCCGGCACCGGCTTGCCGCCGTCATAGGTAACGGCAGCCGTGTCGCCGATGACGAAGACGTCGGGATGGTTGGGAGCGGTGAGATCAGTCCCGACGATCGCACGGCCGGCGCGGTCGGCCGGGATATCCACCCAGCGGGCAGCGGGCGACGCCTGCACACCGGCGGCCCAGACGAGCGTGCGGCTGCCGACGAATTCGTCGCCGATAACAACGCCCTCCTCCGTGCAGGAGGTCACAGGCGTGCCGGTGCGCACCTCGACGCCGAGGCGCTCAAGCTCCTTGACCGCATAGGCAGACAGATCCTCGCTGAAGGCGGCGAGAATGCGCGGCCCCGCTTCGACCAGGATCACACGGGCCTGCCGGGTGTCGATGCGGCGGAATTCGTCGGGCAACGTGCGGTGCGCCATCTCGGCGATGATGCCGGCAAGCTCGACGCCGGTCGGGCCGGCACCGATGACGGTGAAGGTCAGGAGGGCTGCACGAAGATCAGGATCCTCTTCGAGCTCCGCCCGTTCGAAGGCGAGCAGCACGCGGCGGCGGATCGTCGTCGCATCCTCCAGCGTCTTCAGGCCGGGCGCGAAGGGTTCCCATTCGTCATGGCCGAAATAGGCATGCGTCGCCCCGGTCGCCAGCACCAGCGTGTCATAGGCGATCCGCTTTCCGTCCCGGAGCACCACGGCCTTTCCGCCCTCGTCGACATCGCTCACCTCGCCAAGCAGCGTCGTCACCTCCGGCCGGTCGCGCCAAAGGCTGCGGATCGGCCAGGCGATCTCGGAGGTCGCAATCAACGTCGTTGCGACCTGGTAGAGCAAGGGCTGGAAAAGATGATGGTTGCGGCGGTCGATGAGCGTGATCCTGACCGGTGCGCCGGCGAGCCCCTTGACGAGCTGCAATCCGCCGAACCCGCCACCGACGACGACCACGTGATGCCTGTCCTGCATGTTCTTCCCAGTCGGCTTTCGACTGGCCTTCCGTTGGACATGCCACAACATTGGGGTTGTGGCAGCCAAGCACAAGCGCAACCACCTCATGTCACCCTTGCAAAAAGTCAAGAACGGCGCGGAAAGCCGCCGCTCCGGTCAGCGCTCGTTCGGCGCGAGATGCCGGATCCGCGCCACATGCGCCTGAATATCCTCCGCCGTGAAGGGCGAATGACGGCGAATGTCGCTGGCGGGATCAAAGCCGAGGCCAAGGCGCTTTTCCGGGCGAAATGACCGCAGGGGCCGGATCGGTCTTGGCGCAAATCCGCCGCCGCAGGTCGGGCAGACATTGTGAAGCACGGTTTCCGCGCAGCTTGCGCAATAGGTGCATTCGTAAGAGCAGATGCGCGCATCCTGAGAGGCCGGCGGCAGGTCGCGGTCGCACAGTTCGCAGTTCGGTCTGAGTTCCAGCATGGTCGGCTCCAAGGGTGACGGATAATGGACCCGCTTGCTCCCATGAAAAGCCTTTGGCATAAATGACAATATGCCCTCGTTTTACGCCAAACCCGAAAAAGCGGCGCGAACCGTCGTGATCGTGCTTTTCGACCGCACCAAGCTGATCGACGTGACCGGCCCGCTGCAGGTCTTCAACGACGCCCGCACCGCGTCGGGTTCCCGGGCCTATGCGGTCTCGCTGGTCTCCGAGTTCGGCGGACCGGTCGCAACGGATACTGGCGTTGCGCTCGACACAAGCCCCTTTGCCGATTGCGCCCCGCCCGACACCCTGCTCGTCTCGGGCGGGCAGAGCGCACTGGAAGCGGCGAATTCGGAAGGACTGCAGGCGTTCCTTTCCGCCATGGCCGGCCGATGCCGGCGCCTCGGCTCCATCTGCCTCGGCGCGTTCATTCTGGCACGCGGCGGCCATCTCCATGGGCGGCGGGCAACGACCCATTGGGAGGATTGCGCCCAGTTGCAGCAGGATTTCCCAGAGATCGATGTGCGGGAGGATTCGATCTTTGAGGAAGATCGTGGCGTCTGGACCTCAGCCGGCGTCACCGCCGGCATCGACATGGCGCTGGCGATGGTCGAAGAGGACCTCGGCCGCAGCGAGGCCCTGCGGCTCGCGCGTTCCCTGGTGCTTTACGTCAGGCGCACGGGCGGCCAGCGCCAGTTCAGCGCCGCCTTGCACCAGCAGATGACGAGCCGAAGCGACCGCTTCGATACGCTGGTGGCCGAGATCCGCGCCGATTTGGCAGCCGACCTCTCCGTGCCGCGGCTTGCGGACATGGCGCGCATGAGCGAGCGGAGTTTCTCCCGCCTGTTTACGCGAGAGGTGGGCGCAAGCCCGGCGCAGTTCGTCGAGGAACTGCGGGTCGATGCGGCCTGCGAGGCGATAGAGCGCGGGGACGTGCCCGTCTCGCAAGCCCCGTTCCTCTTCGGCTTCGGCAACGCCGAGCGCATGCGCCGCGCCTTTCAGCGCCGCAAGGGCATCGCGCCGTCTGACTATCAGGCGCGCTTCGGGCCTATAGCGCCACGCGCCTTGTCAGACTTGCAACTGGCCGACATCGTGAACCGGTGAGAGGAAACTTACGCAGCCACGAAAGTGATATCTTCCGCCGCATCCGTGAGCACGATCTCGTCGCCGAGCGACCATTCGGCCGCACGTGCGGCCAGCCGCGCCGGCACCATCGGCGAGCGGCCGGGACCGGGCGGCACGTCGTAGGTGGCGTGCGCATCATTGGCGAGGATCACGGTGAAATCCTTCGCCATCGCCGTGCGGGCCGTCGCCGCCAGGCACATCTCCGAAAGCATGCCGCAGATCGCGATCGTCTCGATCTTGCGCGCCCTCAGTTGGTCTTCGAGGTCGGTGCCGTCGAAGCCGTCGTCGTTCCTCTTGCGCACCACCACCTCCCCGGCCTTCGCGGGAAAGAACAGCTGCCAGCCATCGGTCTCCGGTTCGTCGACAGCGCCCTTCGGCCCATCGTTCTGCAGGAAGATCACCGGCACGCCGGCCGCACGCGCATTCTCCAGGAGCAGGCCAACGGCCCGCTGCAGGTCGACATGGCCGGGCACGGCTTCCGGCCCGGCAATGAAGGCCCGCTGCACATCGACAACCACCAGCGCATCGGCAACCTCGCCGCCGACCGCCTGGCTCACTGCATCCTTCGTCATTTCGCCTCACACCGCATAATCGACCGGCACCGCCGTGCCGCTCTTTAAGATTTCCATCGAGATCGAGGCGGAGACGTCGAAGAGTTCGACCTTGCGCACGATCTGCTTGTAGACCACGTCGTAATGCTCGACACGCGGCAGCACGACCTTGACGATATAGTCATGATTTCCCGTCAGACGATGGGCCTCGACGATTTCGGGGATATCGCTGATCGCGCGGCGGAAGGTCTCGATCCATTCGTCCGAGTGATGCGCCGTCTTGATCAGCGCAAAGACCGTCGTCGGCACGCCCATGCGCTCGCGGTCGAGCACGACGATGCGCCTGGCGATGTAGCCCGCCTCCTCCAGCCGCTGGATGCGGCGCGAACAGGCCGAAAGCGATAGGTTCACCCGCTCCGCCAGTTCGCCAACAGCCACGCTTGCATCCTGCTGCAGCAGCGCGAGCAGCTTCCTGTCTCTATCGTCGAGCACGCCGATCCCTCCCATGATCTGAAACTCACGCGCCTCATATTTGCACATTTACTCATGAATGCACAAACAGATCGCGCGAAAAACCGCTTTCGATCCGATCAAAGCGAACCATTGCCGCCGACCGTGCGGCATAGTTCCTCCCATCAAACGGCGGCCGCAACGGACGGCGGCAAAAGCGGACAGAGAGGAATGGTTATGCGCAAGATCGGTCTTATCGGCGGCATGAGCTTCGAAAGCTCGGCAGTCTACTACCGCATGGTCAACGAGGCCGTCCGCGAGCAACTGGGCGGGCTGCATTCGGCCGAGGTGCTGCTGCATTCCGTCGATTTCCAGTCGATCGTCGACCTGCAGAAGGCCGGCCGCTGGGAAGACGCCGCCAAGCGCCTTGCCGATGTCGCCCGCGGCCTTCAAGCGGCCCGTGCGGACTGCGTGCTGATCTGCACCAACACCATGCACCTGATCGCCGACGCTGTTCAGGCGGCGATCGACATCCCCCTCATCAACATCATCGACGAGACGGCCATGCGCCTGAAGGCTGCAGGCAGCCGCCGGCCACTACTGCTTGCCACCCGCTACACCATGGAGCACGGCTTTTACGCCGAACGCATGAGAAGCCACGGCATCGACATCCTGGTGCCGGATGCAGACGGCCGCACGCTCGTGCACGATGTCATCTTCGATGAGCTTTGCGCCGGCAAGGTGCTGCGCTCCTCCCGCCGGGCGCTGATCGAATTGATCGACAAGGCCGAAGCGCAAGGCGCGGACGCTGTCATCCTCGGTTGCACCGAAATCTGCCTGACCCTCGACCCCAGAGCCCTGCCGCTGCCGGGCTTCGATTCCACCGCGATCCACGCCGAAGCCGCGGTTGCGTTCGCGCTGGAGGGTATCTGCCTAGCGCGAGCGGCTTGAGCGCAACGCTCAGGCCTTGGAGGCTGATGCTCGAAGGACGGCAAAACCCACTCCTTCGGCACGGCCCTCATATCCCCGAGGATGACTCATTCGGGTCAAGCCTCGGGGATGATTTAGCGGTTGCGCGCAAGCGGCCGCAGAAAGACACGCTCATAGCTCACGAACGGCGGGTCGTCGGCATATCGCGCATTGGCGGCAATGCCATCCGGATCGGCGGCGACATCGCTGCGATAGCGCAGATACGCCGCCTCGTCCGGAAAGGTGAAGAGTGCGACGGCGATGTCGCCGGCGCCGTCTTCGCCCACCCCCGGAAAGCTGGCGCCGACGCCTGCGGGTTTTTCGCGCGGCACGAAATAGCCGTGATGCGTCCCGCCGTGCCGCTCAATCAGCGTCATCCAGGTCTGCGCATAGGCCTCGAACTCCGCCAGGCCGCCCGGCTTCAGCCGGTAGCGGATCTCGCAGGTGATGGATGTCTGTGACATGGCGGACTGATCTCCCGTCATCCGGTCTTCGCGCTCGACGATCGCGTTGACGAAGCGCGTCTTCTCGGTGGTGTAGCGATCGCCGTCATGGCGATAGGCCTCGGCGAGGTTCGCCTTCAGCGCCGCGTAGGCCGAGGCGGTGTCTGCATGCCCGCGCAGATGGTCGCGGAAGACCAGGCGGCGTCGATGGGTCTCGTTGTCCGGCGGGCAGAGATAGACCCGCTGTTTCGGGTCACTCCCATGCAGCATGAAGGCCCAGACATCGTCGTCGTAGCGGTTGCCGCGCGCCTGATAGCCGGCCGAAACGAGCAAGGCACTGGCAGCCGCAATGTCGGACAGCCCCCTCACGGTCACGTCGATATCGATGACGGCCTTTGCCGGCATGCCGGGAACGGCCGTGCTGCCGATGTGGTCGACGGCAATCACCAGCGCACCCAGGACACGCCGCAGTTCCTGCGCGATCTCCGAGTAGCGCTGCGGCCAGCTGGGATCATAGGCAACGATCTCCACCCGCGTCGCCATTTCAGGGCGCCGCGTCGTTGTCGACGCCGCCCTCTCTCGGACGCGGCCCGCGAAGGCCGATGCAATTACCCCAGGGGTCGCGCACCTGGCACATCCAAAGCCCCTCCTGGATCGCCATCGGCCCGCGATAGAGGGGCGCGCCGAGCGCATCGAAATGGGTGAGCGCGCGATCGAGGTCCGCGACCGCCCAGTAGACGACGGAACCGGCAGTCCCGCTCGCCACCTTCTCGTCGGCCTGAACGATCTCGAGATCGATGGCGCCGATCCGCAGATAGGCAAAATCAAAGGCGGCAAGAAACCGGCGTTCAGCGTCAGGAAATGCGCGCTGATACCAGGCAAGCCCCGCCTGCGTATCGGCCACATGCACGAGAATGGCCGCCACGCCGTCCGTCATCAAACACTCCATCCGCCATCCGGATCGACTTGATACAGGATTCGCGGCCGTCTCAGGTGGAAATCGCCGGGGCGGCCGCTTGGCCGCGCTCGTCTGAGCCGCCCCCCACCGCCCGCCAGTCGCATTCGGCCAATCCCGCCGGACTGAACGGATCGACCAGCGTGCCCGAGACGATCGAGGCGAGCAGCGCCTGCATCGGCGGGGTGTGCGCGACC
>NZ_JTLA01000010.1:0-17931 GCF_000799055.1 Ensifer sp. ZNC0028 | reverse complement strand
CCGTTGAACCTGATCCAGTTCATACTGGCGTAGGGACGGTGCAGATTCGTTGCCGCAAACGTCGCGCTCACGTGACGGATCAATCGGCAAGGCGTCCTTCCCCTCCCCCGCTCGTGAACTGGGTCTCCACCTTTGGAGCCTCGGCATGCACACCGCCAACACCATCCCGTTTCGTTACCTACGACGGCCCGTTCGCGCCGCACGGGAGCGCTGAGCGATGCGGGTCCTCGTCAAAGGTGCCGGCGTCGCAGGGCTCTGTCTGGCCCATGAACTCAGCGCCCGCGGTGTCGCGGTCACGGTCGTCGAGCGTAAGCCAGGTTTTGCCGGTGCGGCCTCCTGGTTTGCCGGCGGCATGCTGGCGCCCTGGTGCGAGCGCGAAAGCGCCGAAGAGGCGGTGCTGACGAAGGGCATCGGCGCCATCGACTGGTGGGACGACGTCCTGCCAGGCGAAGTTTCCCGCAACGGCACGCTGGTCGTCGCCCCGCCACGGGACGCCGGCGAACTCAGGCGCTTCGCCTCGCGCACCTCCGGCTACGAATGGCTCGACACAGCCGCGATCGAACGGCTGGAACCGGCGCTTGCCGGACGTTTCCGCGAGGCGTTGTTTTTTCCCGGCGAGGCGCATCTCGACCCGCGCCGGGCGCTCGCCCGGCTGCGGCAGAAGCTTGTCGATCGCGGCGTCACCTTCATCACCGAGACGAGCGACAACGGACAGCACGATCTCGTCGCCGACTGCACAGGTGCGGCACGCATCGGTGACACGCCCGGCCTGCGCGGCGTGCGCGGCGAAATGCTCTACCTTGAGACAAGCGACGTGGAGCTGTCGCGGCCCGTCAGGCTCGTTCATCCGCGCATCCCGCTCTACATCGTGCCGCGCGGCGGCGGCCTCTTCATGTGCGGGGCGACGATGATCGAGACGGATGACGGCGGACCGATCACCGCCCGTTCCCTCATGGAACTGCTGAACGCCGCCTATGCCCTGCATCCAGCCTTCGGCGAAGCGCGCCTCGTCGAGACCGGCGCCGGCGTCCGCCCCGCCTTCGCCGACAACCTGCCGCGCGCCCTGCGCGCCGGGCAGACCATCACGATCAACGGACTTTACCGCCATGGCTTCCTGCTTTCGCCAGCCGTGGCGGCGGAAGCAGCCGACCTTGCGCTTGCGCAGGACCTGAAGGGAGATGCCGCATGAGACTGACCGTCAATGGCGAGGATCACGACCTCGCCGTCGCCACCCTCGCCGAGCTTCTGGCCACCCTCGATTTCGAAGGCGACTGGCTCGCCACTGCCGTCAACGGCGAACTGGTGCACCGGGCCGACCGTTCGGGTCATGCGCTTTGCGACCGGGACCGCATCGAAATTCTCTCGCCGATGAAAGGAGGCTGAGACATGCTGACGCTTTATGGACAGGACCTGCGCTCGAGACTGCTTCTCGGCACCGCCCGCTATCCCTCCCCCGCCGTGCTCGAAGATGCAGTGCGATCCTCAGGCACCGAAATCGTCACGGTCTCGCTTCGGCGCGAAACCGCCGGGGGCCACCAGGGCGGCGCCTTCTTCGAACTGATCCGGGCGCTCGGGGTGCACGTGCTGCCGAACACCGCCGGCTGCCATTCGGTATCCGAGGCGGTGCTGACGGCCAAGATGGCACGCGAGGTTTTCGGCACCAATTGGCTGAAGCTCGAAGTGATCGGCCACCACGACACGCTGCAGCCCGATGTCTTCGGGCTGGTCGAGGCGGCGCGCATCCTCTCGACCGAAGGGTTCGAGGTCTTTCCCTACACCACGGATGATCTGGTGGTTGCCGAGCGGCTCTTGGAAGCCGGCTGCAAGGTGCTGATGCCCTGGTGCGCGCCGATCGGCAGCGCCATGGGTCCGCAGAACATCCAGGCGCTCCGGGCAATGCGGGCGAACTTTCCCGATGTGCCGCTCATCGTCGATGCCGGCATCGGCCGCCCCTCGCACGCAACGACGGTAATGGAACTCGGCTTCGACGCCGTCCTGCTCAACACGGCCGTCGCCGGCGCCGCCAGGCCCGCTCTGATGGCCTCAGCATTTGCGGGCGCGATCGATGCCGGGCGGCAGGCCTTCGAGGCGGGCATGCTCGAACCGCGCGATTTTGCCGTTCCCTCCACCCCCGTCATCGGAAAGGCGGTGTTTGCGTGAAACTCGACCCCTTCTACCTTATCGTCGACAGCGCGGCCTGGATCGAGCGGCTGGTGCCGCTCGGCGTGAAGCTGGTACAGCTGCGCGTCAAGGATCGTCCGGAAGCGGAGATCCGCCGCGAGATCCGCGCGGCCAAGGCTGTTTGCGACGAGCAGGGCTGCCAGCTCATCGTCAACGACTACTGGCAGCTGGCGATCGCCGAAGGCTGCGATTTCGTCCATCTCGGTCAGGAGGACCTGGCGGAGGCCGACCTTGCCGCTATCCGCGCCGCCGGCCTGAAGCTCGGCCTCAGCACCCATGACGAGGCGGAACTGGAGACGGCGCTGGCGGCCGACCCGGACTACATCGCACTCGGGCCGGTCTACCCGACCATCCTCAAGGCGATGAAGTGGGCGCCGCAGGGACTACCGCGTCTTGCCGCCTGGCGGAAGCGCCTCGGCTCCCTGCCACTGGTCGCTATCGGCGGTCTCAACGTCGAGCGGATTGCCGGCGTCTTCGAGCACGGCGCCGACATCGCCGCCGTCGTGACGGACATCACCCGCAACGCCGATCCGGAAGGCCGGACCCGCGAATGGATCGCTAGAACCGCACCGTGGCGATAGCCACGTGCCGGACCGCGGGCGTCGATCTCCGCGGTCAGGCGATCTCCAGCTGCGAGAGCCAGGAGGCATCCAGGCCGCGCTTGCGGCAATAGGTGGCGAGCCGCTGGCGGGTCGGCCCCGGCCGGTCGAGGCCGAGGTAACGGGAGGCGTTCTTCCAGAATATGTTCTGCTGGTCCTCCTCGCTGACATTGGCCTCTTTCAGCTGCTGGGCGATCCGCGGGACATAGGCGTTGTAGTCCTTCTCCAGCGCCATCATCGACCAATCGGTGCCGAACATCAGGTGGCGCGCACCGGGATCGTAGTCCTTGAGCCATTTGTCGAGCAGCACGCGGATCTTTTCGTGCAGCCCGGGTGTGTTGTCGGTGACGAGTTCGCTGAGGTAACTCAGGTCGGCAAACAGGTTCGGTCGGCGCCCGTGGCCGATCGTCCTGCCGATGATGTCCTCCCAGGTCGGCGGGCCGGAGAACTTGTCTTTCGCGCAGGACACCATGACCCCCGTCGGCGCGCCCGGGCGAATGACTTCATCGAACGCGCCGAAATGCGCGAGGTTGATCCGCAAGTCATTGTAACGGTTGGTATCGAGCAGCTTCTTCCAGTAGGCGGGGCTCGCCATATTGCCATAGCCGCAACCGGCGCCGATGCTGTTTTCCGCATGCGCCATGATCGGCACGCTGTTGTCGCGGCACCAGTCGTAGAGCCGCTTCAGCGCCGCATCGATCGCCGGATCCGCATTGCCCCAGGCCTTGAAGCCCATCGGCGGGTAGATCTTCACGCCGATGAAGCCCTTTTCCATGATCGCGTAGCGGACGTTTTCCAGCGACGAGCCGCGCTTCTGCGCCTCCCGGTGCGGATCGAAGCCGACGAAGCTGTGCATGTGGATGCCGTGCCGCTTGATCACCAGCTGCTGGATTTCGTCCATCACGTCGATCTGGTCGCGCTGCGGCGATGCCCTGCCGCCGATCGATTTCTCGAAATCGAGGATGCTCGGCGTGATCATGGAGAACCGGCATTTCGACGCGAAGATCCGGGCATAGGTTTCCGCCAGGTTCTCCCGGTAGTCCTGCATGAGGCGAACGAAGGAAAGGTAGTTGCCGATCTGGTCGTGGGCCTTGGCGGCCGACGCGAGCGCATCGACATCCGTCTCCTCCACGCTGCCGGAGCGCCGCTGCAGGCCCTGCCGCAAGCCGGGGGCGCCGCCGATCTGTTCCAGCAGGCCCTGATAATCCGGCGTTTCGGCACCGCTTCGTGCGGTCAACGACGCACTCTGCTCGCCGGCTAGCGCGACCAGTTGTTTGACGGCGGTGCGCAACTGCTCGTCCTTCTGCCGCTCGAACTCGGCGTCGGACGGGCGCGGCATCCGCCTCTTGAGAATGGCGTCCTCGACCTTGGCCTTGGGCGCGACATCGCCAAGGGCCGTCACGAGAAAGACCACCAGGGCGTTTTCCAGGCGCTTCGACTGTAGAGGATCGGCGGAGAGCCTCGCTTCCGGCAACTTTTCCCGCAGCGCCACATAGCGCACCAGACCTTCCACCGGCACATCGGCCGCGTTGAAGAAATGGCAGTGAACGTCGACGATCGGATAGGGCAGCTCGCAGGCCGCAGCCGGTGGCCAGTCGTGTCGGCACCCGGAAAGCACATTCGCCATCACGCCTGCCGAGAACAGCCGCAAGACATTGCGGCGTGTCACGGCGGCGACCGGACCACCCCAGTCGACCCCCATCGTCCCCTCCTGTTGCGAGACCCCCTCGAACAATCGGGCAAACATTACTCCGTTCGCAAGCGGCGTGGAACAGATATTTACTTGCCGTTACTGGAAACCCGTAGGTCAACACGGGCGGACTTTAAGTGCGAAAGGAGGCATGTTACTCTAAAATCTTGGGGAGAATTTTGCGTGGTAGGTGGCGCCGGCAAGAATGAATTCCAACGTTACCTGTCGGGAGCCCTGGTTCGATGGTCTGCCCCGGCGGCGACGGATTCGGCTGGCCCGACGCGCGAGGACTTTCCCGGCACATTGCTGTTCGCCGACATTTCCGGTTTTACCCGGCTGACCGCCAAATGGTCGGAAAGCGACCGCGCCGCCGGCGCCGAACGGGTAAGCCGGCTGCTCAACGGCTACATGGGACCGCTCGTCCGGCATATCGAGGAACATGGCGGCACCGTGCTGAGCTTTGCCGGCGACAGCCTGCTTGCCGGCTGGCAGGCTGCCTCCGACAGCGAACTGGAGCAGGCCGCCTGGCGCAGCTGCTATTGCGCCGGCCGCATCCGTGAAGAGATCGGCGGCCCCGGCGGGCCGGAGGACGCGCTGCAACTGCGCATCGCCGTCGGCGTCGGCACCATCACCCTGCTGCACCTCGTTCCCCGCGTCGACCAGCGCTGGCTGATCGTCGGCGGCGACTGCCTGGCGCAGGCGGACCATTGCGGCCTTTTGAGCGATGCCGGCGAAATTCTCGTCTCCGATGCCGTGTGGCGGCTGATCGGCAAGCGGGCAACCGGCTCGCCCGGCCGGGAGGGCACCGCCCGCCTCGAACGCATCGACGCCTATTCGACCGCGACCAGGCCGCCCCGCACCCTTTCGGGCGCCGCCAGCAAGCGGCTGGAAACCTACCTGCCGCTTTCGCTGCGCGGCCGGCTTCTGTCGCCGCTTTCGGAGTGGCTGGCGGACCTGAGAACCGTTACCGCCCTGTTCGTGCATATCGTCGGCCCGGACCTCGAGAAAGATCTCGACCGGCTGAACCAGCTCGTTGCGCGATCGATCGCCGTCGTCGGTCGCACCGGCGGCGAAATTCTCCATACGGCTCTCCATGCAAACAGTCTCGAGATCTTCGCGGTCTTCGGCCTGCCCGGCCCCAAACATGCAGACAACGCGCGTCGCGCGATCGTTGCGGCACTGCGTCTCTCAGGCGAACTCGACGATCCCGACATCGGCCTTTCGGCCGGCATTTCCACCGGCGAGAGCTTCTGCGGCGCGCTTGGCGCCAGCCACCGCGCGGACTACACGGTGGTCGGCGCCGCCGTGAACATGGCCGCGCGCCTGGCAAGCGTCGCCGCCGGACGCATCCTCGTCGACCAGGCGACGGCCAAGGAGACGGCCAGCCAGATCGCCTTTTCCGGACCGTGGTCGCTGGCCATACCGGGTGTGCGCGGCGGCGTGTCCGCCTTCGCGCCGATCGCCGAGACGGTCGCGACGATCGACACCAAGTCGCCGGCACTCCTCAACCGCGCAGCCGAAATGACGGCCCTTTCCGCCTATCTCGACAGCGCGCCCAGGGGGCAGTCCGGCATCATGATCGTCAAGGGCGATTCCGGCGTCGGGAAGTCGGCCCTGCTGCGCGCCTTCGTGGAACGCTGTCGCGACCGCGGCAGCCGCGTGCTCGTCGGCAATGCCGACGACATCGAAAGCGACGTGCCCTATTTTGCCTGGCGCGGGGTTATCCGCGACCTGCTCGGCATCGGCGACCTGCGCGGCGCCGAGGCCACGGACCAGGTGGGGCTCTTCTTTGCGGAAAGACCGGAACTCGCTTCGCTCGCGCCGCTGCTCAACGACGCCATCAACCTCACCTTGCCGGACACGCCGGAGACGCGGGCCATGTCCGGCGACGGGCGCTCCCACCGGTTGCGCGAACTGCTGAGCGAGCTCATGACCGACAGCCTCGCCGGCGGGCAGGGCTTCGTCGTGCTTGAAGATGTGCACTGGCTCGACGAGGCGTCCGGCCAGTTGCTGGGGCGGCTGGTTTCAGGGGCGGCACCGGTACCGGTCGTGGTGTCGACCCGGACGACCCGCACGCAGGAAGACCTGACCCGGTGGACCGGCCTGCACCATAACGGCGCCCAGACGCTCGATCTTTTACCGCTCGATTTCGAGGGCACGATCGCGCTCGTTCGCGCTTCGATCGGCAGCAACTCGCCCGCCGACGGCTTCGGCGAGGCGGTCTATGCGCAATCGGCCGGAAACCCGCTGCTGATCTGCGAGATCTGCCGGATGATCGGCGAGCGCCGGCTGCCCAAGGCGGCCGAGCCTGCCGCAGCAGTGTCGCTGCTCTCCGAGCCCCGCTCGAACGATGCGACCCTGCTCAACACCGCCAAGGTGACCGTGATTGCCCGGACCGACCAGCTTCCGGCGGAGCTGCAGGTGCTGCTGAAGATCGCAAGCGCCATGGGTGCGACCTTCTCGCTCGCCGAGCTTGGCGCGCTGCCGCCGATCAGGAAGACGGCACTGGACATCGAGGCGAGCATCGAGCGGCTGCAGGCGGCGCATCTGATCAAGCCCGCCGACGACCGCCCGGGCCGGTTCATGTTCAGCCATGCCGTCATCCGCCAGGCGATCTACGAGAGCCTGCTGTCGGAACAACGCCATGAAGCGCATCGTGCCATCGCCAAGGCGATGGAAGAAGGCGGGCAGCCGGACAATGCCGAAAACCTGCCGCGCGTGCTCAGCCACTGGGAGCGCGCCGGCGACGCCGCGCAGGCCTTCAACTATCTGGACCGCGTTGCCGAACTGCGGCTGCGCCAGTTCGACAACGCCGCCGTCGTCGACCTGATCGAACGCTTCTTCAAGACGGCGCGCGATCTTTCGATCACCATTCTACCGGCCAGACGGGCGGCCGCCTGTTTCCTGCTCGGCGAAGCCAGCCTCAATCTTGGCCGCGCCGAGGCGGCCCGCCATGCCTATGAGGAAGGCCTGCGGCTTTCCGGCCTGCCGCTGCCGCGCACCTCCGCCGGCCTCGCGCTGCATCTCGTGCTCGATCTTGCCGAACAGGTGTGGCGCCGCACCACCCACCGCGACGCGGACTGGATCCTGAAACGAGAAATCTCGCGATCGCCGTCCGATCCCTTCCTGCTTGCGGCGAAGGCGCATGAGGACCTGACGCGGATCTACTACTTCACCAGCGAGAAGCTGCGGCTGATCCATGCGACGCTGCGAGCGACGAACCTTGCCGAGAGAAACAAATACGTCTCGCCGACGACCGCCGCCAATTACGCGAGCCTCGGCGCCATCTGCGGCGTGATCCCGCTGCACAGCCAGGCCGAACACTACAGCCGGCTGGCGGCGGCATTGTCCGAACGCGTCGACCAGTTGGGAACGCGCGTGCGCGTCGACCTTCTGTCGGGCATGTACCAGATCGGCATCGGTCATTGGCACGCGGGCAAGCGGGCGTTCGAGGCGGGCCTCAACAATGCGGCGACGGTCGGCGACCTGAGGCGCTGGTGCGAGGTGGCGGTCGGGCTGGAGACGATTTCCGGTCCGTGGCTTCTGACCTCGGCCTTCGAGGGCATCGCGCCCTGGGAGATCCTCGTGCAACGGATCTGCGAGGAAGGACGCCGGCGCGGGGACATGCAGGTGCTCGGCTGCGGCCTGCTCGGCCGTCTCCGGGGCCATGCAGCGCTTGGCCGGTGGAACGCGATCGAGACCGACCTCGACGAACTCGAACAGATCTTGCGCGAAAAGGGCGACGGTCTGGAACTCGTCCATTCGATCGAAGGCGCATCGCTCCTGAGCGAGGCCGCGCGGCGACGGGGCAACACGACGGAGGCCGCAAGCTGGCTCGAGCGGGCACTATCCTGGTGCGAGACGCTCAACCCGGCGATGAAAACGCGGACGCTGCCGGCGCTTGCCCGTCTCTTCGATGTCGCGAGCGACCCCGATGGCGGCGACCTGCTGGCAGCTCAGCTTGTCCTTCGAAAACTCGAGCGCTTCGCGCGGGTCTACCCGATCGGCCGGCCAGCGGCGGCACTCGGCGAAGCGACCCTGCACCTGCGCCGCGGCCAGCAACGCCGCGCCGAGCGCGTCACCCAATATGCCTTCGCGGAAGCGATCCGCCTGGAGATGCCGGCCGTGGCGCTCGCCGCCCTGCAGCATGCCGCCGGGCCGCGGGATGCCGAATCGCGCCAGGCGTTCGAGACGATGTTTTCTCTGCGCCGGGCCACCTGGTGCGAGGTTCTTCCGCTTGGTCAAACCGACCAGGCGCCGCATGTCCAGTTTGCCAGATCCCAGGGAAGCCGCGCATGAACCGTACCAGTCCTCCCCGCATCCTGATCGTGCTTGCCCATTTCGACGAAACCCGAAACCCCAGGGGCCGCCCCGACTTCATTCCCCAGGGAACCGGTCACCTGTTCCTGGCGGGCGCCTTTGCCCGCGACCGCGTGGACATTCGCGCCTATAGCGAGTTCCACGACGGACCGCTCGTCGACGAGGCAGCCTTCGCCGAACTCGACATGCTGGTGCTGACCGGCGTGACCGCGGCCTTCGACCGGATGCAGCACCTGACGGCCTATGCCCGCACCAAGTCGCCCGGCTGCGTCGTCGTCGCTGGCGGGCCGGTCGTGCGCAATCTGCCGGTTTCGAGCGCCGAGACCTTCGATTACGCCTGCGACGGCGACGTCGAGGAAATGCAGGCGGTCATCCGGGAGGTGTTTGGCGAATGGGCCGTCTCCGAGACGATCCTGCCGCGCTTCGACCTTGCCAATTGGCGCGGTCCGGTCAGCTACGTCGAGACGAGCCGCTACTGCAATTTCAAGTGCAGCTTCTGTGCATTGACCGCCGAAGGCAGGCGCTACCACAGCTACGACCCCGCCTATATCGAGGCGCAGCTGCGCAACGCCCCACCGAAGAAATACGTGCTGTTCATCGACAACAACTTCTACGGCAACAGCAAGGACGTCTTCCATGCCAAGCTCGACGTGATCCGCTCGCTGTGGCGACAGGGCCTGTTTCAGGGCTGGATCGCCCTTGTCACCGGCGACTTCTACCGCGATCCACAAAATCTCGAAGCGGTGCGGGCGGCTGGCTGTCTCGGTCTGTTCAGCGGCGTCGAGACACTGAGCGAAGCGCAGCTGAAACGCTACCAGAAGAAGCAGAACCTGGTGGTGCCGCAGCTGGAGGCGATCAAGACCTGCCTCAATGCCGGCGTCGCCTTCCAGTATGGCCTGATGTTCGACCCGTCGTCGCAGACGATCGAGGCGATGCAGGAGGAACTCTCCTTCATCACCGGCGAAACCACGATGCCTTTGCCGGCGTTTCTGAGCCTGACGATCCCGCTGCTCGGCACGCCGCTCTTCGACGAATGCGTCGCCGACGAACGCTTCCTTCCCTCGGCCAAGCTGCGTGACATGGATGGGTTCACCCTGATGACCCGTCCGCTCGACGGCCTTGAGGAGGTGGCGCTCTTTGCCCGCAAGCTGTCGCGGCTCGACGGCAACCGTGCCAGGATCCTGCGCCATTGCCTGGGCTTCTACCGCAACTACCGCCATTCGCTTTCCGGGCGGCAGATGATCCATCTGCTTGCCAACAGCCTGCGCCTGGCGCTTCCTTCGGTCCTCCATCGCCACGGCTTGCCGACGCGCTCAGGCAGCGACGAAAATCTCACCTATGTGACGACGACGCAGCCCCTCGGGCCGCTCTACACGCCAGCCTTCCGGGTCGGAGAAGGTTTCCGTTCGCATTTTTCGCCGACGATGATCACCGACGCGTCGGGCGCGCTCGACCAAACCATCGCCCGCAACCTCGAATTCCGCAGCAGCCGCCGGCAACGGACAGGCACCGGCATTGAACATTCGTCCAGTTGAAGGCGCCACCACGCCTGCGTCAAAGTGCCCGGCCCGATGCAACCTCCAGTGCGTGAAATTGGGTTCGCTTGGTAAGATTGGATTCAAACTTTTTGAGTAAGCTTCCGTTAGCTATTTCACACCTGTCGGCCGGCGATCGCCGTCGACCTTGTTTTGCGTACGGGTGCCCATGCGTCTTTCAGCTGCGACCGCAATCCTTTTTGCCGGCCTCATTTCGGGCTGCTCCTCCAGTTCCAGCCTGGACACGATCGCGCCGCCCTCGCGCGAAACGACGAGTTCGGTCGCTATGTCGGCCGCACCGGTGCCCGCCGCCAATGTCGGTGCACGGGTCGCGCAGGTGACGCCGCCGCAGAACGTCCAATCGGCACCGCCACAGGAAATGCTCGCCTGGGCCGGCCCCGTTCCGGAACCGGAAGCCTTCGCGCCCGCGGCAAACACCACGACGACGACAACGCTCGCCGCGCCTGTTCCGGACGCGCGCCCGGTCGCCTTCGTCGCCCCGGAAAATCCGGTGACCCAGGCGATGCCGCAGGGCCGCTCGCGCATCTACGGTCACCGTTTCCGCGACGCCAAGCCGATCAACTTCGGCCGCGCCAAAAATCCGCGCAAGATGGCCGTGCATGGCGTCGACGTCTCCCGCTGGCAGGCCGACATCGACTGGGCCAAGCTGCGCACGCAAGGCGCCAATTTCGCCTTCATCAAGGCGACCGATGGTGGCGACCATCTCGACCCGATGTTCAAGAAGAACTGGCGTGCCGCCAAGGCGGCCGGCATGCGCCGCGGCGCCTATCACTTCTTCTACTGGTGCCGCACCGCCGGCGAACAGGCCGACTGGTTCATCCGCAACGTTCCGCGCGAACCGGGCGCGCTGCCGCCTGTGATCGACGTCGAATATAACGGCGAATCCAGCTGCAAGCGCCGCCTGTCGCCCGAGCGCGTGCGCGAAAAGATGCAGGTGTTCATGGACAAGCTGGAGGCCCATTACGGCCAGCGTCCGATCATCTACACGGCGCCGGACTTCTACGCCGACAACCTGCAGGGCGCTTTCAAGAACTATCCGTTCTGGCTGCGTGCCGTCGCCCAGCACCCGTCGGTCGTCTACCCGAACCGCAAATGGCTGTTCTGGCAGTATTCCGGCTCCGGCCTTTCGCAGGGCGTCGATGGCAAGATCGACCTCAACGTCTTCCACGGCAGCGAGGACCAGTGGCACGACTGGCTGGAGGCCCGGGCGAACTGAGCCGGCAGGCACGCCTCTCGTTTCTCTGACCTAACCTTACGCCTTCTCAACCCGCGCGGGCCACCTTCGGCCCGCCGTGGTTGATACGGTCGAGGAACCGCCGATAGCCGGGATGGTCGCGCAACAGGCGACGGCCGAGACCCGCAAGAAAATCGACGTCCTTTTCCTTGAGGCTCAGCCGATTGTGCAGCCCGAGGATCCGCCGCGCCAGCGCCGGATCGGAGACATCCGACAGCGCCAGCCGGACGATATCGACATCAAGGTCGCCGCAGCCACGCTTGCCGCCGCCACTGCCGCACCGCCATCTCACGAATTTCTGCCGCCAGGCCGGCAGCTGATCGCGCAGCGCGTCGAAGCTCTGGAGATTGGGAATGTTGATCATCGCGTCGATGGCGGCGACGATCGCATCGGGAGCCCTGGGGCTGTCGACGGTCTTCGAGAGGTCCCCGCCAATTCGCGTGGAAGCATCGACGACGATGACCACCAGATGCCTGAGCCGCAAGGCGCGCTCCACCGGGATGGGCTCCGGGGCAGGCCGGCCCATCAGGTGCAACAGGCTTTGCGTTCCGACGCCATCGACCAGGCCGCCATCGTAGAGCTTCAGATAGTTGAGATCCGTTGCCGTTTCGTAGCGCCTGAGGGAATCGGCGTATTCGCGCGCAACCAGCGAGCCCGGCGCCTGAGGCCCTGTCTTCGGTGTTTTCGCCTCGGGTAGCGCCTCGCAACCGCTTCGGAAATTCTGCAGGGTCAGCGGCGCGAAAACGACCGGAACAGCGGCCGAGGCCGCGACCGCATAGGCGAGCGGATAGTCGTCGTAACTGCTGCAGATGGCGGTGAACGAGGCGCGGTCGAAGATGAACGGTGTACGGTTGTAGAGATCGGTCGCGTGGATCACCAGCCGCGGCTGACCAGGGCGGCGCTCGAGGCTGCCGAGCGTCGCGCCCTCGAAAAGGTTGGCATCGAGCCAGGCCGGGAACCCGGTGCGATCGTTCACCCCGCCGCGATAGCCGCGCAGAATGTTGGGCGGTGAAAACGACGTCCTGAGCGAGGCCTCGACATCTCGCCCGAGAAAGCGCTTGCGAAAATCCTCAAGGCCCGCTCGGCCGTTCAAGGCAAAGTACGAGGCGAGCACAGCACCACCGGAGACGCCGGCAACAACGGCGACATCGTCGGCAAGCCGGCGGCCCCGCCCGCTCGGGGACGGCGCCTCGGCCAGCGCCGACAGGACGCCGTAGCCGAAGGCAGCTGAGCGCGCGCCGCCGCCGGAGAAGGCAAGGATGATGCCGGTATCGCTCGCATCCGGCGTCGACTGCGCAAGCGGCACGGCGCCCGTCGTCAGTTCAAGTCGCCTGTTGGTGGGCGTCACGTCCGGGCCGGCGCAGCCGGATGCGGCAAAGGCGAGCGCCAGGGTACCGTGGCGCAGGAACCGATTTACGCGCTCAAGCGCAATCGGGCGGCCCGCGCGATCACCAGCCGGCCTTTCCCTGCGTTGTCTGATTGTAGGCGACGTCCGTTTGCTGAATGTCATGCGCCGTGATCCGGGTTGGCGTTGCCCGTGAAACCCGTTCTCCGGGTTTCACTGCTGCACAGCCTAAGGATCAAGATTGAGCCTGCATGTCATGCAGGGCGCGCGCAACGAATGATTGTGCGGCGACAACGATCGGGATTACCTTGCGGCGGGATGACAGGTTGCCTCAATGAAGCGGCACTAAGGTCGCGCGCGTAGGCACATTGCACAGGGTAAAGCGCATTCATGCGGGTCTTGCTGGTCGAAGATGAGAAGGAACTGGCGGGGGCGCTTAAGGCCGCGTTGAGCCATCACCGGATGATCGCCGATCATGCGCGCGATCTTGCCGAAGCCGCGCTGATCCTGAATGATGCCGTCTATGACGTGGTCGTGCTCGATCGCAAGCTGCCCGATGGCGACGGGCTCTCGCTCATCCCCGTGATACGGGCGCGCGGCAACACCGTGCCGGTGCTGATGCTGACGGCGCTCGACGATCTCGCCGACCGGGTCGCCGGGCTCGATGGCGGTGCCGACGACTATATCGGCAAGCCCTTCGCCTTCGAGGAACTGCTGGCGCGGCTGCGGGCGCTGGCCCGTCGCCCGGTTCCGGTGCAATCGGATGTCGTCACCGTCGGGCGTCTCTCCTTCGATCTCGCCCATTGCGAGGCAAGCGTGGCCGGCGCACCGCTGAAGATGCCGCGGCGCGAGCTTCTGGTGCTCGAAACGCTCACCCGCCGCATGGGGCGCATGGTATTGCGCCCCGCCCTGATGGAAGCCGTCTTCGGCCTCGACGACGAAATCCAGTCCAATGCGCTCGACACCCATATCTCGCGTGTGCGCCGCAAGCTGGCAGACGCGGACGCCGGCGTGACCATAAACGGCATCCGCGGCGTCGGCTATCTGCTACGGGAAGACCAATGAGCGTCCGCGCTTCCCATTCCTTCAAATGGCGGCTTGTCGGCTGGCTCGTGCTGTTCGAAACGGCGGCGATCCTCATCGTCATCGCCATTGCGGTCGGCCTGCTCTGGGTGACCGGCTATCTCATCGACGGCTACGAGAACGGCAATGTCGACGTCTTGAAGGATGCGATCACCCGCAAAGCCGATGGCGGGCTCGAACTTCAGGAAACGCCCGAGCTACAGCGACTGCGCCAGCAGGCGGGAAAGATCTGGTTCATCGTCCGCGACAAGCAAGGGCACAGCCTCGCGGAGGGCACGGTGCCGGAAGAATTCGCCTTTGCGGTCGCCGGACTCGAGCGCATGAACGACGCCCGCTTCCGGCGCTCCCCCGACAAGAACGCGCGCCCGGAGGCGGTGGTCAAATGGCTCGAGTCGCCGGCCGGCATGGTCCAGATCTTCAGCGGCACGGAGGGACAATTGACCCTCGGCCGTCTGTTGCTCACAACCACCGGCGCCTTCCTCACCATCTTCGTGCCGATGCTGCTGCTGCTCGCCTTTGCGACCGTGGTGGTCACGCCGATCGTCGTTAGAAGGATGCTCTCGGGCCTGTCGCACGCGGCGGCGCATGCCGCCCACATCGAATATGACCAGCGCGGCATCCAGATGCCGGTGACGGGCGTTCCCAACGAGTTCCTGCCACTGGTGACGGCAGTCAACGATGCGCTGACGCGGCTCGACGACGGCTATACGAGGCACAAGCGCTTCCTGGCGCAGGCCGCCCACGAACTGCGCACGCCGGTAGCGATCCTTGGCGCCCGCATCGCCTCGCTGCCGCCGGGGCCGGACAAGACGCGGCTCAACGAGGACGTGACGCGCCTTTCCATTCTGGCGGGCCAGCTTCTCGACCTCGAACGGCTCGACGCCGGGAGCGACGAATTCGGGCCTGTCGATCTCGCAGCCCTTGCCGAGCGGGTGATCGTCGCGCTCGCGCCGCTCGGCTTCGGCGCCGGCTACGAGATGAGTTTCGAGGCGGATCAACGACCCGTGATGATTTCCGGCGACGAGGCGTCGCTGGAGCGGGCGCTCACCAATCTCGTGCAGAACGCCATCGATCACGGCGGAAGGCGTGGCACCATCACGGTGAAGGTGGATCCGCTGGGCGCGATCGATGTCTGCGACGACGGCGACGGCATTCCGCGCAGCGACACGGACCGGATCTTCGAGCCGTTCCAGCGCCTGCGCAAGGACGGCAAGGGCGCGGGGCTTGGCCTCAACCTCGTGCAGAAGATCGTGCACCTGCATGGCGGCTACGTCGATGTCGCCCGCTCGGCGTCCGGCGGCGCCTGCATGCGCATCGTGCTGCCGCTGTCGGCAGCCAAGACAGCCTGAAAAGAACAAGCCCCGGAACCTACGCTGCTTTCCCTTGAATCGGCTAGGACATGGGGGAAGAGGGCATGAAGTTCCGGGGCTCGACGCGGCCTGACCGGGAGAAAAAATCAGGCTGCTTGGACCTTTTTCGACACCCGCGCCCATTCCGGGATCCAGTCGCGATGGGCGATGAGCAGGTCGTCGACGAGCGACCAGATCTGGTCGAGGTCGAGTTCGGCCGCCGTGTGCGGATCCATCATCGCGGCGTGATAGAGATGCTCGCGGTTTTCGGTCACCAGCGCCTGAACCGTCAGCTCCTGGACGTTGATGTTGGTGCGGATCAATGCGGTCAGCTGCGGCGGCAGATCACCAATGAAAGTCGGCTGGATCCCGGACGCATCGACGAGGCAGGGAACTTCCGCCGCACAGTTCTCGGGCAGCGAGGTGATGCAGCCGTTGTTCCTGAGGTTGCCGTAGATGACGGAGGGTTCGCCGGTCCAGACCGAGTTCATGATCGAGGAAGCGTATTCGTGGCTCTCGGCCACCTCGATCGTCTCGGCCTCCTTGAAGGCGGCCGCCTGCCCCTTCCAACGCTCGATCTGCTCGACGCAGCGCTTCGGGTACTCGTCGAGCGGGATGCCGAACTTCTCGATCAGGTCGGGACGGCCGTCCTTGATGAAATAGGGCGTGTACTCGGCGAAGTGCTCAGAGCTTTCGGTGACGAAGTAACCGAGCCGCGTCAGCATTTCGTACCGCACCTTGTTGGGGCAGCGCGGGTTCCAATGGCTGGGCTTCGGGAAGCGGCCTTCGCGGTAGCCGCGCACCAGATCCGGATAGAGATCGCGGAAGCTGCCATCGGCCTGTTTGTGCTCGAACTTGAGGAAGAAGGCCATGTGGTTGATGCCGGCGGCGCGGTAGCGGATCTCCGAAACCGGGATATCGAGATCGCGCGAAAGCTCGTAGGCCGTGCCCTGGACCGAATGGCAAAGGCCGACCTGGCGGATCGTCGGGAACTTCTCCGAGATCGCCCAGGTGTTGATCGCCATCGGGTTGACGTATTGCAAGAGGATCGCGTTCGGGCAGACCTGCAGCATGTCCTCGCAGATCTTCCAGAGATGCGGCACCGTTCGCAGGCCCCGCATGATGCCGCCGACGCCGAGCGTGTCGGCGATCGTCTGGCGCAGGCCGTATTTCTTCGGCACCTCGAAATCGGTGACCGTGCAGGGCTCAAAGCCGCCGATCTGGAAGGCGACGACGACGAAATCAGCCCCTTCGAGCGCTTGTCTCTGGTTCGAGTGGGTCTCGATCTTGGCCTTGACGCCGAGCGTGCGCACCAGCTTGCCGGCGACGATCTCGCTTTCGCCGAGGCGCTCAGGGTTGACATCCATCAGCGCGATCGTTGCGGCCGACAGCGCCGGGCGCTGCAGCACGTCGCCGATGATGTTCTTCATGAAGACGGTGGAGCCGGCGCCGATGAAGGTGATCTTGGGTTGTCTGGTCATGGATTGCCTCTGCTTTCTAGCGGTCATGCTGCCACATCGAAGGCGGCTCTCACGAGCCTTTCGGTGTAGGCGGTCTTGGGATTGGACAGAATTTCGCTCACCGGCCCTTCCTCGACGATTTTGCCGTGCTGCATCACCACCACCCGGTGGCAGAGCGCGCGCACGACCTTGAGGTCGTGGGAAATGAAGAGGTAGCTCAGGCCCCGCTCGTCCTGCAGCTTGCGCAAGAGTTCGATGATCTGGGCCTGGACAGAAAGATCGAGCGCCGAGGTCGGCTCGTCGAGCAGGATGAATTCCGGCTCGAGTGCGATGGCCCGGGCGATGGCGATGCGCTGGCGCTGACCACCGGAGAATTCGTGCGGAAAGCGCGACAGGATGTTGCCGGGCATGCCGGCGGCGGTGAGCGCGTCCACGACCCGGTCGAGCCGCTCCTTGCGGTTCGCGCCGATGCCGTTGACGACCAGGCCCTCCTCGATGATCTGGCCGATCGACATGCGCGGGTTGAGCGACGCGAAAGGATCCTGGAAGACGATCTGGATGCGCGAGCGCAAAGGCCGCATCTGGGTACGGTCTTTGTCGTGGATCGGGATGCCGTCGAAGTAGACTTCCCCGCCATCGGCGTTGAGAAGGCGGATCAGCGCCTGGCCGAAGGTCGTCTTGCCGGAGCCGGATTCGCCGACGAGCCCCAACGTCTCATGCTTGCGCAGGTTGAGGCTGAGCCTGTCGACGGCGACCAACTCAGAAAACTGCGAGCGGAACAGGCCGCCCTTCTTCAGCATGAAGGAGACCTTCACGTCCCGCCCCTCGAGCACGATCGGCGCAATGTCCGGCAACGGCTTGGCGGCGCCGGAAGGCTCCGACGAGAGCAGCCTTTTGGTATAGGGATGCAAGGGATTGGCGAAGAGATCAGCCGTGGTGTTGTGCTCCTTCACCTCGCCATATTGCATGACATAGACATAGTCCGAGAACTGCCGCACCACCGTCAGGTCGTGGGTGATCAGGATCACCGCCATGCCGAGCTCGCGCTGCAGGTCGCGGATCAGGTTGAGGATCTGCGCCTGCACGGTGACGTCGAGCGCCGTCGTCGGCTCGT
>NZ_JTLA01000105.1:0-45490 GCF_000799055.1 Ensifer sp. ZNC0028 | reverse complement strand
GCGGGCACGGCTCGGGCTGCCGATCGCGCCAGATTCCGCTTGTATTTTGCGGCATCCGGCGTCAGAAGCGCTGATCGCAACCAACATCTCACATTGATGACGCTCAACCAGCTCTCCTCCGGCGACCTGATCGCCGACCGCCGCGCCGACTACGCAAAAATGCTTGCCGAGGGCGGCGAGCCCGCAAGCGCGGCCGAACTCATGGCGCAAGCGCTGGAACAGGCACCCAACTGGGCAGCCGGCTGGTTTCGGCTCGCGGACTATGAAGAAAAATCTGGCCGGAAAGAGGCGGCGATCGACGCGCTGAGGAAAACGCTCGCGCTCAGCCCCCAGGATATCTTCGGCGCCGGCCTGAAATTGGCGCTGCTCGGCGCTGCCGCCGTGCCCGAACAGCCGCCGAGCCTCTATGTCGAGCGGCTCTTCGACGACTATGCCGACCGCTTCGACAAGGCGCTGGTCGAGAAGCTCGGCTATACCGTGCCGCAGAAGCTCGCGGCGCTCATTCAAAGCCATGTCGGGCAAAGCCACACGGGAGGCCTCATCTTCGAGCATGTGACGGATCTCGGCTGCGGCACCGGCCTTTTTGGCGAGCGCATCCGGGATCAGGCACAGTTCCTCGAAGGTTTCGACATCTCCATCAACATGCTCGCCAAGGCCGAGGCGAAATCCACCTACGATCGGCTGGCCCGCGCCGACCTTTCTCTTTCTCCTGATGCCTCCGGCATCTTCGGCAACTTCGCGTCCGCCCGGGCCGACCTCGTCAGCGCCGCCGATGTGCTGATGTATCTCGGCAATCTCGACAGTGTCTTCGACATCACCACTCGGCTGCTCGCACCAGAGGGCTACTTCGCCTTCTCGGTGGAAGATGCCGGCGATGCCGAGGAGTTCCTGCTGCGGCCGTCGCTGCGCTACGCCCATGGCGAAGCCTATGTCCGCGGCCTCTGCACGGCGCATGGGCTCACACTGCTGGCGGTCGAGCGCACCGCCATCCGCATGGATGCCGGCGCGCCGGTGTTCGGCATCCTGTTCCTGGCGCGCAAGCCTGCATAAAACGCAAGGCAGAGTCGCAAAAATAGGTCAGCATAACTGACATATTTTTCTTGATTGTTGTTGTGCATTGCAGCATTGCTCAAGCCATCGCAATCGAGGATTTGCCATGGCCCAGATCAGCAGCGTTTTCGGTCTCTGGAACACCAGCCCGACCCGGCATTCCGCCGTTGAGGATCTGCAGGGCATCTTTACCGGCAGCCTGATCGCAGCGCTCGGCCTCTATTTCCTCGCAAGCGCCGGCCTATTGACCGGCAGCACGGCGGGCGTCGCCTTCCTTTTGCACTACGCCTTCGGCGTCAATTTCGGCCTTGCCTTCTTCCTGCTGAACCTGCCGTTCTTCTACCTGTCGCTGAAACGGCTCGGCCCGGCCTTCACGGTCAAGACCTTCATCGCCATCGGCGTGACCTCATTCCTGACCGACATCCAGTCGCGCCTCTTCCAGATCGGCACGATCCAGCCGGCCTGGGCGGCGCTACTCGGCGGCCTGCTGCTTGGCTACGGCCTCTTGGCGCTCTATCGCCATCGCGCCAGCCTCGGCGGCGTCGGCATTCTCGGTATCTACCTGCAGGAGCGTTTCGGCATTCGCGCCGGCCTCGTGCAGCTTGCGATCGACATGGTCGTGCTCGTCTTCGCCTTCGGCGTGACATCGCCCACGGTCGTCGCCTGGTCGGTGCTCGGCGCAGTCGTCTTGAACCTGTTCGTGGCCATCAACCACCGCGCTGATCGTTACATCGCACTCTAGAGCGCCGTGCGTTCACCGGAACGCGCAAGGACGCTCTAGGATGCAGAGCAGCTAGCCCCGAAGCGGACCTCGGGGCTAGCTGGAGCTTCCTTACAAGATATCAGGCGGCCATAACCGGCTGATCGACCGGATGCTGCGAGCGCAGTCCGACGGCGACACGGTTCCAGACATTGATGACGCCGATCGCCATGGTGATCTTGGTGATCTCGGCTTCGCTGAAGTGCGCGCGCAACGGCTCGAAATCCGCGTCGGGCGCGCCGGTCTGGGCAAGGTTGGTCAGCGATTCCGTCCAGGCGAGCACCGCGCGCTCACGCGCATCATAGATCGGCGACTCCCTCCAGGCACAGATCAGGTGGATCCATTGCTCGCTCATACCGGTGTGCCGCGCTTCCTTCACATGCATGTCGATGCAATAGGCGCAGCCGTTGATCTGCGAGGCGCGCAGCTTGATCAGATGGATCAGGCGCGGCTCCAGGCCTGATTCCTTAATGATGTAGCTGTCGAAGGCGGCCGCGGCCTTGTAGGCGTCGGGAGCGGCTTTGACGAAGTTGAAACGCGGCTGCATGGACTTCTCCTTGGGCTGAACAGGATTGATGGAGGTCAGGCGCTGGCGGACGATTTGCGCTCGTTGATCGCCAGAAAGGCTTCGGTTCGTGCCGATACGCTGCCGTCATCCTTGGCGTTGAGGTCATCCAGGATGCTGGCGATGGTCACGCGGCGCAGCTCGGCGCGGTAGGCCTGCTCGGCCTTCAGCATCGCGACATTGATGGTGCAAGGCGCCGTCGGCTTGCAGGCGTAGGGATTGGGACCGCGCAGGCGGATCTCATTGCAGCGGAACGCCGGCTCCGGGCCTTCGACCGCAAGCACGATATCGAGCAAAGTGATCCTCTCCGGCGTCTTGGCGAGACGGTAGCCCCCCTTGGGGCCCGGCACCGCTTCCAGCAGTCCGGCACCGGACATCGCCTGCAGATGCTTCAAGAGATAGCTGGTGGAAACACCATGGAACTCGGCAAGCGCTGCCGCCGACAGGGTGCTGCCGAGCTGAAGACAGCTCAGCATCGTCACGCTGTGAATGGCCTGCTCGACCCCGTCACCGAGTTTCATGGGCGCCTCCGTAATCGTGGATAGTTTTTATCTACGATTAGACCGAGAGTCAATCCTCGTGATTGCACCCATCGGACAGGCTTCTCTTTTGGCGGATTTGATCTACCTTTGTTCTCCGTGAACAGGATCGATTCCAGAGAGCCGCAGGGCGATGCCCTGAGCCTGCCCGCTCCCTTTCTGCGCTGGTTCGGCGAGAAGGGCTGGCGGCCGCGTGCGCACCAGCTGGAGCTGCTCGCCCGCGCCGAGGCCGGGGACAGCACGCTGCTGATCGCGCCGACCGGCGCCGGCAAGACGCTCGCCGGCTTCCTGCCGTCGCTGGTCGATCTCACCCGCCGTGGCAAAATTCCGCCGGGCTCAGCCTTCGTCGGCATCCACACGCTCTACATCTCGCCTCTGAAGGCGCTCGCCGTCGACATCGAGCGCAACCTGATGAAGCCGGTCGGCGAAATGGGGCTGCCGGTGCGTGTCGAAAACCGCACCGGCGATACGCCAACCGCCAAGCGCCAACGGCAGAAGCTCAATCCCCCGGACATTCTGCTGACGACGCCGGAACAGCTGGCGCTGCTGCTTGCCAACGGCGAGGCGCAGCGCTTCTTCAAGGACCTGCGCTATGTCGTGTTCGACGAGCTTCACTCGCTCGTCACCTCCAAGCGCGGCCATCTGCTTTCCCTTGGCCTTGCGCGGCTGCGCCGACTGGCGCCCGGCCTGCAGACGATCGGCCTTTCGGCGACGGTCGCCGATCCGATGGATCTGCAGCGCTGGCTGGCTCCGCAAGAGCCGAACGCGAACAATCACGCCGGCCTCGTCCAGGTAAAGGGCGGGGCCAAGCCGCAGATCACCATTTTGAAGACCGAGGAACACGTGCCCTGGGCCGGTCACTCGGCGCGCTACGCGATCCCCGACGTCTACGAGGCGATCAAGGAGCACGGTACGACCCTGCTCTTCGTCAACACCCGCAGTCAGGCGGAGCTTCTGTTCCAGGAACTCTGGACGAACAACGACGACAATCTGCCGATCGCGCTGCACCACGGCTCGCTCGACGTCGCCCAGCGCCGCAAGGTCGAAGCCGCGATGGCGGAGAACCGCCTGCGGGCGGTCGTCGCGACCTCGACGCTCGACCTCGGGATCGACTGGGGCGATGTCGATCTCGTCGTGCATGTGGGCGCACCGAAGGGAGCGAGCCGCCTTGCCCAGCGGATCGGCCGCGCCAACCACCGCATGGACGAACCGTCGAAGGCGATCCTGGTGCCGGCCAACCGCTTCGAGGTGATGGAATGCCAGGCGGCGCTCGACGCCAACTATATCGGCGCGCAGGACACGCCGCCCGTCGGCAAGGGCGCGCTCGACGTGCTCGCCCAGCATGTGCTCGGCATGGCCTGCGCCGCCCCTTTCGACCCACTGTCGCTTTACGACGAGATCACCAGTGCCTCTCCCTACACGACACTCGCCTGGGAGACCTTTGAGCGGGTGATCGATTTCGTCGCGACCGGGGGCTATGCACTGAAGACCTACGAGCGCTACGCCCGCATCCGCAAGACCAAGGACGGGCTCTATCGCGTCTCCAATCCGCTGGTGGCGCAGCAATACCGGTTGAACGTCGGCACCATCGTGGAATCGCCGATGCTGAACGTGCGCATGGTCAAGCGCAACGCCCGCGGCTCGCTCGGCCGCGGCGGTATGCCGCTCGGCAAGGTCGAGGAGTATTTCCTCGAAATGCTCTCCCAGGGCGACACCTTCATGTTCTCCGGCAAGGTGCTGCGCTTCGAGGGCATCCGCGAAAACGAGTGCCTTGTCAGCCAGGCTTTTACTTTCGATCCCAAGGTGCCGAGCTATGCCGGCGGCAAGTTCCCGCTGTCGACCTATCTCGCCGAACAGGTCCGAAGGATGCTTGCCGATCCGGCACGGCGTGCTGCGCTGCCGGAACAGGTGCGCGACTGGCTGTCGTTGCAGAAAGACGTCTCGATGCTGCCGCGCGAGGACGAGCTGCTGATCGAGACTTTTCCGCGCGGCAGCCGCCACTACATGGTCATCTATGCCTTCGAAGGGCGGTTGGCGCACCAGACTCTCGGCATGCTGCTGACCCGCAGGCTCGATCGCGCCGGGCTGAAGCCGCTCGGCTTCGTCGCCACCGACTATTCGCTGGCGGTCTGGGCGCTCGACGACCTCGGCGCGACCTTCGAGCTTAGGCGCGGCGCGCTTGCCGATCTCTTCGACGAGGACATGCTCGGCGACGACCTCGAAGCCTGGCTCAACGAATCCTTCCTCTTGAAACGCACCTTTCGCAACTGCGCCGTCATCGCCGGGCTGATCGACCAGCGGCATCCCGGCAAGGAAAAGACCGGCCGGCAGGTGACGGTCTCGGCCGACCTCATTTACGACGTATTGCACGCGCACGAGCCGGACCATCTGCTGCTCGAAGCGACCCGCAACGACGCGGCAACGGGGCTTTTGGACATCGCCCGCCTCGGGGATATGCTGAAGCGAATCAAGGGCCACATCACCCACCGACGGCTCGACCATATCTCGCCGCTGGCGGTGCCCGTCATGCTGGAGATCGGCAAGGAAATGGTCCAGGGCGAGGCACAGGACTTCCTGCTTTCGGAAGCCGCCGACGACCTGATCCACGAGGCGACGGGCGGTCTGGATGTGGGTTGATAGGAAAATGACCTTGAGAATGAGCAGTCAGTCGATGTCGGCGGATTATTACCCCGTCCGCGCACAACGTGCGAGACCGTGACCATGCATCGCCTTGCCCACGCCCACTCGGCTCAGACGACCACTCCCCTCCTCCACGCCCAGACAATCGTCAACGGCGTCGTCGCGATGTGCGATCCGCTCGGTAGCCTCTACCTGCCGGAGACGGGCACGCTCGTCGTCTCGGACCTGCATCTGGAAAAGGGCTCCGCCTTTGCCCGACGCGGCATGCTTTTGCCGCCCTACGATACGCTTGCGACGCTGCGCGTGCTCGAGGCGGCGATCGCGCGGCACGACCCGAAGCTCGTCATCAGCCTCGGCGACAACTTCCACGACCGCGTCGGCTCGGCCGCCATGCCCGATCATTTCCGGCATATGATTGCCGCCATGGCCTATGGACGCGAATGGGTCTGGATCAACGGCAACCACGACCCCGACGGCGCCTTCGGCCTGCCGGGCGCCTCGATGGACGAGCTTAGCCATGCGGGGCTGACCTTCCGGCACGAGCCGAAGCGCGGCGATGCCGTCGGCGAGATCGCCGGGCACCTGCATCCGGCAGCAACGGTGGTAAGACGGGAAAGAGCGGTGCGCCGCGCCTGCTTTGCGACCGATGGCACGCGCCTGCTGATGCCGGCTTTCGGTGTCACCACCGGCGGGCTCGATCTCAGGCACCGCGCGATGACCGGCCTCTTCGACCGCAGCAAGCTTGTCGCCCATATGCTCGGGCGCGACCGGATCTACTCGGTTCGCTTTGCCAATCTCATCGCTTGACGAGAGCGGCGAAAACGGCGCGGCTCTCCCGCACCGAGGCGCCGCCTGCGATTAAAACGCGTTGAAGGTCAGCGTCGTCAGCGAGCGCGAGATGCCCGGCACAGTGGCAATGTTGTCGTTGATGAACTTGCCGATGTCCTGGCCTTCTTCGATATAGACCTTGATGATCAGGTCGTAATCGCCGCTCGTCGAATACATCTCCGAAACGATCTCCTTGCGGTAGATCTCGTCGGCGACCTCGTAGGTCTTGCCGGGAGCGCACTGCAACTGGACAAAAATCGGTTTCATCGAGCTTCCTCTGTTTTTTATTTGCCACGGCATGCGCTGATGAAACGCACGCGGCATGCCTTTCCATAGCGCTCCGGCGCGCAAAAGGAAACGTCGGCGAAGATCGCCCGTCACTATTCCTTGCGGAAGATCAGGCTGGCGCCCCAGCCGGTGATGACGGCGAGCAGCACGGCCATCAGACCGTAGAGCAGCGGCTGCTGGTGTGCCGCCTGGGTGATGAACTGTTCGAGGCCGGTCTTGACGACACGCAGCGGCAGCGCCTTGGCGGCGACGAAGACGCCGTCGCGGAAGAGATAGGCGCGCACCACATGCACGCCGTTCGGCACGTTGGCCGGCAGACGCACCGACGCCTTGAACAGGCTGGAGCTGATGAACTGCACGCCGCCCGGATCGCGCTCGTAGACGCCGCTGGTCTCGCGGATACGGCGGAAGGCGTTGCGGAACTCGCCGAGATTGCTGCCGTCACCGACGAAGCCGAGCGGCACCAGCCGCATGTGATCGACGCCGATGCCCATATTGCCCATCTCGCCGGGCGGCGCGATCGTCTCGATATCGCGCGTCGACGACAGCGAATAGGATTCCGGCACCAACTCGAAGGTCATGGAACTGGTGTTGACCCAGATGCCGAAGACACGCTCCTTCTTGCGCACCGTCGCATTGTCCTTGGGCCCCTCGAGGCTGACGACGATGTTGTAGCGGCCCTGGGCCAGCAGGCCCTGGTCGAAGCCGTCGACCGCGCCGAAGATCGTGAGGTCGGCGCCGCGGAAATCGGAGGTGATGGCGATCTCGTCGGTGGAGATGCCGATCTCCAGCTTCTCGGTGAAATCGGCATTCTCGTCCTGCAGCGCAGCCAGGGCCGGAGCGGAGAAGGCGAAAGCCAGGAGCGTCAGAGCTATGTGGGCGAAACGGTGCATCAGAAACCGAACCCCGCGGATACGACCGAATAGACGTCTTTCGGCGGGATGATGAGTTCGATCGCCAGACGGATGCCGACAGCAAGAACAAGCAGGGCCAGCAATGCGCGCAGCTGTTCGCCGCGCAGCTTCTGGCCGACGCGCACGCCGTATTGGGCGCCGATGACGCCGGCGATCATCAGCACGAAGGCGAGCACGATGTCGACGGTGTAGTTGGTCGAAGCCTGGACGATGACCGTGTAGGCGGAAACGAAGATGATCTGGAACAGCGACGTGCCGACGACGACATTGGTCGGGATGCGCAGCAGATAGATCATCGCCGGCACCATGATGAAGCCGCCGCCGACACCCATGACCGAGGTCAGGATGCCGATGCAGAAACCGAGGGCGATCACCGGAATGACGCTCAGATAGATCTTCGACTTCTTGAAGCGCATCTTCAGGGGCAGGCCATGCACCCAGTTGTGCTGGCCGGGACGGCGCAAGGTCGTCTGCTGGTTCTTGGCCGCCTTGCGCATGGCGACGACGCTCTCCCAGAGCATCAGCCCGCCGACGGTGCCGAGCAGCACGACGTAAAGCAGCGAGATCACCAGGTCGAGCTGGCCGAGGCGGCGCAGCAGCGAGAACAGCCAGACGCCGACGGTCGCGCCGGCAAGACCGCCGCACAGAAGCACCGTGCCGAGCTTGATGTCGATGGTGCCTCTTCGGAAATGCGTGATCGCGCCGGAAATCGACGAGGCCACCACCTGGTTGGCACCGGTCGCCACCGCGACGACGGGAGGAATATTGTAAAAGATCAGGAGCGGCGTGATCAGGAACCCGCCACCGACGCCGAACATGCCGGACAGAAAGCCGACGGCAGCGCCCATACCGAGAATGATGAGTATGTTCACCGACAACTCTGCGATGGGCAGATAGATCGTCACGCCGGATCCTCGATATGCCAACGGCCCGCGATGCGGGCAAACCAGTTAGTGTGGCAAGCAAATCACCACGATTGAGGGATTATTCGAAGGGCCGGCACCTCCCCCGAGGGCGAGGCGGCCTCCGTCATGCACTCCTGCAGCGTTGCGCTTCCGCCAGGACGTGCCAAGGCCACGAATCGGACCTTGATTGCTGCATCGGTTCTTCCTTAGCCCGATTCCGATTAAGGAATTATGCAGCAGCCCGAGATTTCAACCTTTTCAGCCACATGGCGGATGGCTTCGCCACCCGCAACCCGTGTCGCCCGGCTCTGCGGCTTTATTACGGCGCTGGGCCTGAGGGTCAGGAATTGCGCTTCAGCAATTCCTTGACCAGCTGCTCGGTGATTTCGCCCGTCGGCTCCTGGCCGACCGACTTCTGGAAAGCCTTGATGGCAGCGACGGTCTTCTTGCCCATCTGGCCATCCGGCTTGCCGGCGTCGAAGCCGTTGTTGTTGAGGATCGCCTGGATGTTGCGGACCGCCTTGCTCATGTCGACGCTGGCCGTCTTGTTGGCCGGGCCGACCCATGCATCCGGAACGTCGACGCTGTTTGCCTTGGCGTCGACCGGCTCAGCCTTCCAGGCTTCGGCCTTGGCCTTGGCGCTTTCGAGCTGCTCCGGCTTCATCGCCTTGGCAACCTCGTCGCGCTTGGCGCCCGCATCGAGATCGCCTTCGCGGGCAGCCGCCGAGAACCACTTGTAGGATTCCGTCAGATCCTGCGGCACGCCGTTGCCGCGGGCATAGAGAACCGCAAGGTTGAACTGGCTGTCGCGGATGCCGAGTTCGGCAGCCTTCGCAAACCACTTCGTTGCCTCGTTAAAGTCAGGCGCGCCATCGCGGCCACTTGCCAGCATGACCGCGAGATTGTGCATGGCGCTGGCGTTGCCCTGGCCGGCGGAAGCGATATAGAGCGCCTTCGCCTTGGCCGTGTCGCGCGTCACGCCGGTGCCCTTTTCGTAAAGGGTTGCAAGACGGTACTGAGCCGGCACGACGCCGGCATCGGCGGCGCGCTGATACCATTTCGCGGCTTCCGCCATGTTTTCCTGAACGCCCCGGCCCTCGGTGAAGCGCACGGCGATTTCGTAGAAGGCGAGCGGGTCGCCACCCTTGGCGGCCGTCACCAGGGCGACCGGGCCGAAACCTTCCGGCAATACCACGTCGGTCGCCACGGCTGCGGCGGCAGTCGTCGACGGGGTCATCGCGGCGCCATCGGCCGGCGCGCTTGCGACCGAAACGCTCGCCACCGGCGTCGCTGCAGCCGCTGCCGGCTGGAACTCGGCGACCGGCGTCTTCGTCTCGGCGACAGGCGCAAGCATCGGCGCCTTGCCTTCCGCCGGCGTTGCAAAGCTGGTCGTCGGCACGGTCGTTGCCGTCACCGCGATCGAGGCCTCGGGGGTCTTTGCCGGCGCTTCAACGGAATCGAGCGGTGGCGCAACAGCGCTTTCGGACGCAGCGACCGGTGCTGCCTGTGCCGCAACGGTCGTGCCCTGCACCAGTTGGTCGTCGGCGACCTTGAATTCGGATGCCTGCGGGTTGACCGTCTGCTCGATGACCGCCACCGGTTCGACCGGCATCTCGTCCTTGTTCAGCATCGAGCTGACCAGCGGGTAGGACATGATCGCCAAAAGCACGGCGCCGACGGCCATGAGGATCGGCCGGCGATGACGGGCAAAAGCGCCGCCGATGCCGGACGTCGCGGCCTTGTCGCTGGTCTTGTTGAGGGTGTCGGCTTCCTCGACGGCGAGCTGGGCGGCGCGGCGAGCCGCGGCGATGAAGTCAGACTTGTCGCCATCGGCCGGCTGAATGCCTGCCTTGTTCATCTGCCCGGCGCGTACGCGCTCCAGGATCTTCTTCACGTCCGGAACGCCGGAGCCCGGCTCAAGCAGCTGGTTGGCTTCTTCCGGCGCCAGCATTTCGGAGGGATCGATCGACGGCGTCGGCTCGACGAGCTTGCGCGCCTGCTCCGGTGCCTGTTCCGAGCGCTTGCCGGAAAAGCGACGGGTGAGGCCGGCGAGCAGGCCTGTGCGGCCAGCGGCTACCGGCTCGCGCTCTTCCTCGAGCTCGACGGTCGAGATCTGCGCATCGTCGGCAAGGGCCGTTACCGGTTCGGCGGCCTCGGCTGCGACGGCCTGGTCCTCCGCCTGGAGGGCGCGGACATTGCGCTGCAGGTCGTCGTAGCGATCATCGAGGTCGCCGCCACCGAAGGGGTCGTTGAACTCCGGCTGCGCGGCACGCGGCATCGGAGCGGCTTCGCGTACCACCGCCATGGCAGGCTGGGCCGCCAGTGCCGGCTCGCGGTTTTCGATGCGTTCCAGCTTGTCGGCGATGTGGACGAGGGTTTCGTGCAGCGCCTCGAACGTGCGCGCAGTCCGCTCCTCGCTGGAGCGGCTCAAGTCCTCAAGTGTCCGCAGATCTTCGGCGAGTGCCGAGATCGCGGCCAGGTCGCCACCGGAGGAGGCCTGCGAAGGGCCGTTCTTGGAATAGGCTTCCATCACCGCTTCGGCCGCCTGACGGGCGGCTTCGACGATGTATTCGTCGCTGGTCGAGAAATAGTCCTCGAGCGCGGTCATACGGTTTTCGAAATCGACGGGCATTACGCTCTGGGCGACGTCCGTCCGCGGCTGGCTGACCAGCGTCGACAGGTTGGCGATCTGGGCTTCAAGGTTCTGAAGTGCCGCGCGGTCGTCGAACGGCGCTGCCTGTGTTTCCTCCAGCCGCTGGGCGATACCGGCCAGGCGATCTTCCAGCCGGTCGAAACGCGGATCGGATACAGGCTGGGCGCCATGGGCGTCGAGCTCGTCTATGCGGCGGGCGAGATAGTCCAGCCGCTCGGCCAGAGCGTCGTTGACGCTGCCCTGGTCGAGGGCCTCGATCTTGCGGGAGATATCCGACAGGTAATCGTTAAGGTCCGACTGCGCCGTCCTGTTGCTGCGCTCCATCATCAGCGACAGCTGGTCCAGCCGCTCTTCCAGGCGGGCGGCGGCCTTTTCGCTTGCGAGATCCTCGACACGGACGGTCAGGGCTTCCAGACGGGCGCTGAGGCCCGAATCGTTCGGGCGCGACAGGCTGTCGATCTGGTGGGAGAGATCGCCGAGCCGGCTTTCGAGGCGATTGACGAAGCCGGTATCAAGCCCCTGGGTCGTGCGGCTGTTGGCGGCAATGGCGCGGCTGATTTCGTCGAGCCGGCTGTCGAGATCGGCAAACTGCGAGACGAGGCGGCGATCGTCGGGCTGGATCTGCCGGCCGAGCATTTCGATCGCCTGGGCAACGGCGATAAGCTTGTCTTCGAGCACATCGACGGCGGAGCTGCTTTTCAGCGAGCCGATCTGCGACTTGATTTCGTCCAACCGATAGGCGAGCGCGACCAGTTCGTCGTCGCGGCTCTGGTCGAACGCGATCAGCCGATCCTCGACACCATTCCAGCGGTTTTCCATGCGGCGCATGCTGTCTTCGCGCGCAAGTCCGTCGATCATCGCACGCAGGTCGTCGAAATCGCCGCGCAAGGCGTCAGCCTGGGCGGGCGAGGCCTGACGGCCGAGATGCTGGATGCTGTCGGCAAGGCGCTGCATGTCGCCACGCACGTCTTCGGCGAAGCTGTGATCCTGCGCCTGGGCCTTGATGCCGCGAATTTCGGAGCGCAGCGAATTCATCTCGCGCGTCAGGCCGTCGGTGATGTCGCGCTTCAGGTCCTGGCGCAAACCGACGAGGGCTTCGGCGATATCGTTGACGGCCGCGGAGGCGCGCTGCGGCTGGCTGTGAAGCTGGGGGCGCGGCTCTTCGACGTAGCGGTCCTGGACCGGCCGTTCGGAAATGGGGCGTTCGGAAGCGGGGCGCTCGGGGGCATACCGTTCCGGCCCGCGCTGCGGCAGCCGGTCGCTAAGCGCTGGGCGCTCGCGCGAGGCGCTGAGGCTGCGCTGGCGTTGCATGATTTCGGCGACGGCATCGCGGGGCGATGCCGTTTCCCGGACGGGTTCGCGGGCGGGCTGGCGCTCGGGTGGCCTTGGCGCCGGGTCGCGAGCCGTACCGCTCATCAGGCCTTCGATCCGCGCCTCCAATCCTTCGATGGTGCGGTTCAAGGCGTCGAGCGACGGCCGCTCGCTATAGGACTGGCTGCCTGCGCGCTGAGGATTTGATCGCAATCCACTCATGTTGTTCTTCGCCCCTGTCGTCGGCCATCTCGAAAGTCGTCACGGAAGAAAACTGCTTTCTTCACCCCTGTGGCGCTTCCGACGCGGGCAAAACTACAACGATGCGACGCCAGGACAGGTTGCAGCTTTGACCATCTCAACACGCACCTTTCACGAAACGTGGTAAACAAGCGGTTAACCTGCGGATGATTTTTTAACGATTTGGCAGGATCGTACGAAGTTGAGGCGCTGCGGTGCCGCCGACCTCCCCCACACGCCACCAAACTGCGCGACACGCAATTTTTGACGTTTACGCAAACGTCAAAATTTTGTAGCATCCGGCCAACGATGCGAGACCGCCCCGGCGGCATCCGCTTTCCCGTGGAAAAACGGGAGGAGAGGATGCTCTGGAAACAATGAGGATGGCGGCGCATCCGGCATCCTGCAACCGGGCGTCGACGACGACAGACGGCGGCCCGAAGCACCAAAGGCGAGGAAAGAATGCCCATCTACAAGGCTCCGGTCGACGATACCCTCTTCATCCTGAACGACGTGCTCGGCATCGAGCGCTACAACAACCTGCCCGGATTTGCCGATGCGACGCCCGACATGATCGAGGCGATCGTCGGCGAAGCCGCCAAGCTTGCCGAAGAAGCTCTGTTTCCGGTCAACCTTTCCGGCGACCAGGAAGGTTGCAAGCGTCGCGACGACGGTTCGGTCAGCGTGCCGAAGGGCTTCAAGGAAGCCTTCGACCTCTACCGCGAAGGCGGCTGGCTCGGCCTTGCCGTGCCTGAAGAATTCGGTGGCCAGGGCCTGCCCTATACGCTGCACACCGCCGTCGGCGAATACATGTCGTCGGCCAACATGGCGCTGACCATGTATCCGGGCCTCACCCAGGGCGCGATCGCAGCGATCCTCGTGCATGGCACGGACGAGCAGAAGCAGGCCTACCTGCCGAAGATGGTCGCCGGCACCTGGACCGGCACGATGAACCTGACCGAGCCGCATTGCGGCACGGACCTCGGCCTCCTGCGCACCAAGGCGGTGCCGACCGGCAATGGCGCCTACAAGATCTCCGGCCAGAAGATCTTCATCTCCGCCGGCGAACACGACATGTCCGACAACATCGTCCACCTGGTGCTCGCCCGCATCGAGGGCGCACCTGAGGGCGTGAAGGGCATCTCGCTGTTCATCGTGCCGAAGTTCAAGCTCAACGCCGATGGTGAGCCGGGCGAACGCAATGGCGTCTCCTGCGGCGCGATCGAACACAAGATGGGCATCCACGGCAACTCCACCTGCGTCATGAACTATGACGAGGCCGAGGGCTATCTCATCGGCACGGAGAACAAGGGCCTCAACGCCATGTTCGTGATGATGAACGAGGCGCGCCTCGGCGTCGGCCTGCAGGGCCTCTCGGTTGCCGAAGTCGCCTACCAGAACGCCGCCAACTATGCCCGCGACCGCATCCAGGGCCGCTCACTTTCCGGTCCGAAGGCGCCGGACAAGAAGGCCGACCCGATCATCGTGCATCCGGACGTCCGCCGCACGCTGATGACGATCAAGGCCTTCAACGAGGCCGGCCGCGCCTTCACGCTCTGGACGGCGCTGAAATCCGACATCGCGCACCGTTCCGACAACGAAGCCGACCGCCAGGCGGCGGACGACATTCTCGGCCTGATGACCCCGATCCTCAAGGGCGTCATGACCGACAAGGGCTTCGACCACGCCGTCATGGCGCAGCAGATGTTCGGCGGCCACGGCTACATCGAAGAACACGGCATGAGCCAGTATGTCCGCGATGCCCGCATCGCGATGATCTACGAAGGTGCCAACGGCATCCAGGCGCTCGACCTCGTCGGCCGCAAGCTGGGCCTCAACGGCGGCCGCGCCGTCATGGCGCTGTTCAAGGAGATCGGCGATTTCTGCGAGGAAAACCGCGGCAACGAAAAGCTCGCCGCCTATACCAAGGCGCTGAAGAAGGGCCTCAACGACCTGCAGGCCGCCACCATGTGGTTCATGCAGAACGCCATGGCCAAGCCCGACAATGCCGGCGCCGGCTCGACCGACTACATGCACCTCTTCGGCCTCGTCGTGCTTGGCTACATGTGGGCGAAGATCGCCAAGACGGCCGAGGAAAAGCTTGCCTCTGGCGAAACGGCGCGTGCAGACTATCTGAAGAACAAGCTGATCACCGCGACCTTCTTCATGGAAAGGATCCTGCCGGAAACGGGCCTGCGCAAGGCCCGCATCGAAACCGGCGCCGACACGCTGATGGCGCTCGACGCAGCCGCTTTCTAATCTCGTCGCGGAAGCGATCTAACATGTTTGACGGGCAGCACCTGACGGTACTGCCGAAAGGGAGATGAGACATGACGAAAGTCTTCGTTTACGACCACGTGCGCACGCCCCGCGGCCGTGGCAAGAAGGACGGATCGCTGCACGAAGTGCCGTCCGTTCGGCTCGCCGCCAAGATGCTGGGAGCGGTGCGTGACCGCAACGACCTCGACACGTCGACCGTCGACGACATCATCATGGGTTGCGTCGATCCGGTGATGGACGCAGGCGCGGTGATCCCGAAGGCTGCCGCCTTCGAAGCCGGCTATTCGACCCGTGCACCGGGCATGCAGATCTCGCGCTTCTGCGCTTCCGGCCTCGACGCCGTCAACTTCGGCGCAGCGAAGATCGCCCAAGGCGCCGACGACATCGTCATTGCCGGCGGCGTTGAATCGATGTCGCGCGTCGGTCTCGGCATGTCCGGCGGCGCCTGGTTCATGGATCCTTCGGTCAACCTGCCGGCCTTCTTCATGCCGCAGGGCGTTTCGGCCGACCTGATCGCTACCAAGTACGGCTTCACCCGCGACGACGTCGACGCCTATGCCGTCGAAAGCCAGAAGCGCGCAGCGCATGCCTGGGAAAAGGGCTACTTCAAGAAGTCCGTCGTCCCCTTCAAGGACCAGAACGGTCTCACCATCCTCGACCGTGACGAGCACATGCGTCCGGGCACCGACATGCAGGCACTCGCCTCGCTCAACCCGTCCTTCCAGATGCCAGGTGAAATGGGCGGCTTCGAAGCGGTCGGCATCCAGGCACACCCTGAAATCGAAAAGATCAACTACGTGCACCATGCCGGCAATTCGTCCGGGATCGTCGACGGTGCAGCAGCCGTGCTGCTCGGCTCCAAGGCCGGCGGCGAAAGCATGGGCCTGAAGCCGCGCGCCCGCATCCGCGCCTTCGCCAATATCGGCTCCGATCCGGCACTGATGCTGACCGGCCCGGTCGACGTCACCGAGAAGCTGCTGAAGCGCGCCGACATGAAGCTGTCGGACATCGATCTCTTCGAGCTCAACGAAGCCTTTGCGGCCGTCGTCCTGCGCTACATGCAGGCCTTCGACATCCCGCACGACAAGATCAACGTCAACGGCGGCGCGATCGCTATGGGCCATCCGCTCGGCGCGACCGGCGCGATGATCCTCGGCACCGTGCTCGACGAACTGGAGCGCCGCGATCTCAACACCGCGCTCGTCACCCTTTGCATCGGCGCCGGCATGGGCACGGCCACGATCATCGAAAGGGTCTGACGATGGACGTGATGCGCCGCACCCTTCTCGGAGTGTTGGGCCTGGGGCTGCTTGCAGTCTCGGCTTGCGTCTCCGACGAAGAGGAAGGCGGCGACAGCTTCACGCTCACCGGTGCGATCGCCAATGTCGCCAGCGGCCCGGTTCCGGCCGGCACCGTCACGATCCGGCTCGAAGAGCAGGGCGTGATGGACGTCGCCGCCAAGCTGATCGCCGAGACGTCTGTCGTCAGCGACGGCAAGGCCACCCGCGTGCCCTTCGTGCTGCAGGTGCCGAAGCCCGAACTCGACAAGGCTGTCGACGCCGGCTTCAGCATCCGTGTTGAGCGCGACGGGCGGCTGATCGCCACCAACACCAGCAAGCAACGTTACAGCGGCGGATCGAACGTCTCGCTGCAGATCGAACCCATTCTCTACTGAGGGGGAGAACCATGACGAATTACACCAATTTCAAGATCGAGACCGACGCCGACGGCATTGCGCTCATCACCTGGGACATGCCCGAGAAGTCGATGAACGTCTTCACCCAGGAGGTGATGGAAGAGCTGAACGCCATCGTCGACCAGACCACCGCCGATGCGGCGGTCAAGGGCGTCGTCTTCACGTCGGGCAAGTCGAGCTTCTCCGGCGGCGCTGATCTCTCGATGATCAAGTCGATGTTCACCTTCCAGCAGGAAGAGAAGAAAAAGGATCCGGATAACGCCGCCCAGAAGCTCTTCGATCTGGTCGGCCGGATGACCGGGCTCTTCCGCAAGCTCGAAACCTCCGGCAAGCCGTGGGTCTCGGCGATCAACGGCACCTGCATGGGCGGCGCCTTCGAGCTTTCGCTCGCCTGCCACGGCCGCGTTGCCTCCAATTCCAAGTCGGTGAAGATCGCTCTGCCGGAAGTCAAGGTCGGCATCTTCCCGGGCGCCGGGGGCACCCAGCGCGTGCCGCGGCTTACCAACGCGCAGGACGCGTTGCAGATGATGACGACCGGTTCGTCGCTGACGGCAGCCCGCGCCAAGGCGATGGGCCTCGTGCATGAAGTCGTCGACGCCGACAAGCTGGTCGATGCCGCCAAGGCGATGATCAAGAACGGCCTGAAGCCGGTCCAGCCCTGGGACGAAAAGGGCTACAAGGTTCCCGGCGGCGGCATCTGGACGCCGGCCTCGGCCCAGCTCTGGCCGGCCGCTTCCGGCATTCTGCGCCGCGAGACCTACGGCAACTATCCGGGCGCCGTCGCGATCCTGAAGTGTGTCTATGAGGGCCTGCAGGTTCCGTTCGACACGGCGCTCAAGATCGAGCAGCGCTACTTCACCGAGATCCTTCAGACGACCGAAGCCTTCTCGATGATCCGCTCGCTGTTCGTCTCGATGCAGGAGCTCGGCAAGGGCGCCCGCCGCCCGGCTGGCGTGCCGAAGTCGGAGTTCAAGCATGTGGGCGTCGTCGGCGCCGGCTTCATGGGCGCCTCGATCGCCTATGTGACGGCTGCTGCAGGCATCGCCGTGACGCTGATCGACCGCGACATGGAAGCGGCCGAAAAGGGCAAGGCGCATTCGGAAGGCCTGGTGAAGGATTCGGTCGGCAAGGGCCGCCTGACCAAGGAAGAAGGCGAAGCTCTGCTTGCCCGCATCACGCCGTCGGCCGACTACAACGATCTCAAGACCGCCGGCCTCGTCGTCGAAGCGGTGTTCGAGGATCGCCAGGTCAAGAAGGACGTGATCGAGAAGGTGGAAGCGGTGATTGCCGAGGACGCGATCTTTGCGTCCAACACCTCGACGCTGCCGATCACCGGTCTCGCCAAGAACTCCAAGCGCCCGGGCCAGTTCATCGGCGTCCATTTCTTCTCGCCAGTCGAAAAGATGATGCTGACGGAAGTGATCCTCGGCAAGGAAAGCGGCGACAGGGCACTTGCCGTGGCACTCGACTATGTGGCCGCAATCAAGAAGACTCCGATCGTCGTCAACGACACCCGCGGCTTCTACGTCAACCGCTGCGTCTTCCGCTACATCCACGAAGCCTATGACATGCTGATCGAAGGCGTGCCGCCGGCAATGATCGAGAATGCCGCCAAGATGGCCGGCATGCCGGTCGGCCCGCTGTCGCTCAACGACGAAGTGGCGATCGACCTCAGCCAGAAGATCCTCAAGGCCACCGTCGCCGACCTCGGCGAAAAGGCCGTCGATCCCAAGCACCTGGCGCTGATCAACAGGATGGTCGACGATCTCGACCGCCGCGGTCGCAAGAACGGCAAGGGCTTCTACGAGTACCCGGCCAAGCCCGCCAAGAAATATCTGTGGCCGGAGCTGAAGACGCTCTATCCGCAGAAGAACGCCGACAAGATCGATGTCGAGGTGCTGAAGCAGCGGCTTCTCGCCACGATCGCGCTCGAAGCCGCGCGCACCATGGAAGAAGGCATCGTCACCGATCCGCGCGAAGCCGACGTCGGCTCGATCCTCGGCTTCGGCTTTGCGCCCTATACCGGTGGCACGCTCTCCTACATCGACGGCATGGGCGTAAAGGCCTTCGTCAAGATGTGTGAAAAGCTCGCCAAGGACTATGGCGACCACTTCAAGCCGACGGCGCTCTTGAAGGAAATGGCCGAACGCGGCGAGACGTTCTACGGCCGCTTCGATCCCTACGGCGAGAAGAAGCAGGCGGCGTAAGCTTCGCTCATCGCATTGGAAGCAGGCCCCTCGGGGCCTGTTTTCGTTTGAACACGGCACATTCGAGGCCCTTGCCGGCTCAACGCTCACCCGGCCGCCATCACCCTGTTACAGTTCTGGTGCTAGGCCCACGCGGATGGAACCGCTACCCACGACGAACCCATGACGAAAACGACATTCCGCGCCGCCGCCCCCGGCGACGAACCTTATCTGCACTGGCTCGAAGAAGCCTGCATGCGCGACTATGCCGTCGCACTCTGGGGCAGTTGGCGCCCGCGTCCGGCGGATGCGCTGATCCTCGATGAACATCGCCTCATCGTTGCAGACGGCGAAGATGCCGGCTGTGTTTCGGTGACGCCGCGCGCGGACCATCTCTGGGTGAACAAGCTCTATGTCGCGCCCGCATATCAGAAGCGTGGCTACGGGGCTTTCGCCCTGAGGCAGGTGCTTGGCGAGGCGGGAGCGATCGGCCTGCCCGTGCGGCTCAGCGTGCTGACGACCAATCCGGCAGTGGCCTTCTATCGCCGCGAAGGCCTTGTGATCTATGAGGAAACCGCGGAACGGCGCTTCATGACATCGCGGGCGCGTTAAGCTTATCAGCATCTTCTGATTGACGCCCTCCGTGCGGGGGCGCATCCTCCGCGACTTCAGAGGGGGACACGCCATGAGCGAGCCTGATCTCTATCTGCTTGGGCGCGCAGGGCCCGAAGAAGCACGCCTGAAACGACAAATCGCCAATCTCGCACCCGATTCCGACCAGCAACTCGAAAGGGTCGGCATCAAGCCGGGCGAGCGCGTCGTCGATCTCGGTTGCGGTCCCGGCGGCGTGCTGCATCTCATCGGCAAGCGCGTCGGGCCGACCGGCTCGGTGCTCGGCATCGAACGCGACCCGCATTTCGTCGAGCTTGCCCGCCGTTTCGTTGCCGGCCACGCGCTGCCGCAGGTGGAGGTGCGTGAGGGCGACGCCTATGCCACCGGCCTACCGCGCCGCTCCTTCGACGGCGCCCATATGCGGCTGGTACTGGTCAACGTGCCACGGCCGGAACTCATCGTGCTCGAAATGGTGTCGCTGGTGAGGCCCGGCGGCTGGATCGCGAGCTTCGAGGCCGATTTCCTGGCGCATATCTGCGATCCGCCGCTTGCCGCCTGGGACCGGCTGCTGGCCGCCTACACCGCCTATTCCACGGCCAGAGGCATCGACCTCAACATCGGCCGTCGGCTGCATCGGCTGTTCCGAAGTGCCGGCGTCGAGGCGATTTCCGTCGATGCGGTCGAGCACGTCTACCCGCCCGGCCACGACCGCCGATCGATCCTTCGGGATTTCATCAACAATGTCCGTGACAGGCTCGTTGCCGAAGGCTTCATCAGCCAAGTCCAGCTGGATGACGATCTCGCCGCCCTCGACCGGCATCTTGCCGACCCCACCGTGCTCGTGACGTCCCACCTGTTCTTCCGGTTGACCGGTCGTATACCGGAAGCCCTCGTCATCAAGGCGTGAAGCGTTCCGCTTCCATTCGGCCTCAGGCGGTTGCGCCCTGGCGCCGGTGCGCCAGGCGTTCGCCGACGATGATCAGCAGGCCGGCCGCAAAGATCAGTCCGGCGCCGGCGAAAACATTGGTGGCCGGTACGTCGCCCCAGATCAGGAAGCCGAGACCGAAGGCCCAGACGAGCGAGGTATATTCGAACGGTGCGATCACCGAGATCGGTGCGCGACGCATGCCCTCGAAAAAGGCGTACTGGGCAATGCCGGCGATGACGCCGGTACCGGCCATCAGCGCAACGTCGAAGAGCGCCGGCGGCGTCCAGAAGAAACCGACCGCAACTCCGGTCATGCCGATGAAGAAGACGTTAGAGATCGTCATCTGCACCAAGGTCGTTTCGTGGAGTGCGGTCTTGCGCAGCATCACCGTGCCGATCGCCCAGAAGACGGCGGCAAGCAAGGCCAGGAATACAGGCAGCGACAGCTTCATGCCGGTGCCAAGCACATCGCAGGCGACGAGCACGCCGACGAAGCCGATGAAGACGGCGAACCAGCGGATCGGCGGCACGTCCTCCTTCAGGATCGGCACCGCCAACAGCGTCACGACGATCGGCGCGGCATAATAGAGCGTCGTCATTTCGGCGAGGCTGAGATCACGCGCCGCGTTGAAATAGCAAAGCCAGGCGGCAAGCAGCAAAAGATTGCGCACGAAGAGCGGCTTGAGCACCGGCGACACGATGGCATTGCGCACCAGCTGGCCGCGGCCGATGACGAGGCAAAGCACCAGGATGGTGATGCTGCGGGTAAACAGGATCTGCCAGACCGAGTAGCCGACGACCAGCCATTTGACCGACGCATCCTGCAGCGAAAACAGGAAATAGGAAAACGTCGTCATGACGATGCCTGACAGGACGGTCTTGTTCATGGGAGCCTCGATCACGCCGGCGGGAAGGGAAGCGGCGGAGCCCGTCTGATAGCGCGGCGGCGGCGGGCGCGGAAGGGGCATGGCTGGGCGGCGCTGTGGCGATTTCTTGGGGTGGCCTGCGCCACGATCGGGCACCAGGCTTGATGGAGATCAAGAACCGGCGCTTGCACCGCTGCTAGAAGGCGGCGATAACGACCATGAAACCTAGGTCTCAATGACATGCAGCCGCTCGCCTTCGCCCTTGCCGCCCTCGTCCTGCTCGCGACACCCGGTCCGACGAACACGCTGCTCTGGCTTTCCGGCGCATCGGCAGGCTTCCGCCGGTCGCTGCCGCTTTTGACCGGCGAACTCGGCGGCTATCTTGCGGTGATCATTCCCGCCGTCGCGCTGCTCGCCCCGTTCCTCGCCGCCCATCCGAACCTCGGCCTGGCGCTGAGGTTCATTGCCGCCTGCTGGGTGCTCTATCTCGCCTATGCGCTCTGGACGACCGATGCCGAACGCAGCGAAGGCGTTGTCATCTCCATCCGACAAGTCTTCGTCACGACGCTGCTCAATCCGAAAGCCCTGATCGTCGCCCTGGTGCTGTTGCCGCAGACGGGATTGGCAGCCGTCTGGCCCTGGATCGCCGGCTTTTCGCTGCTGGTCGTCGCTGCCGGGTCGGCCTGGATCGGGGCCGGCGCCCTGCTGGTGCAGATGTCCAAGGGTCTGTCGACCTCGCACCTGCCGCGCCGGATCGCTGCCGTCTGCCTCACGCTGTTCTCTGTCGGCATCGCCGGTAGCGCGATTGCCGCCATGCACTAGAAAAATCCCGGAGGACCAGCACGTGTCCTCCGGGATCGATCGCGAGAAGCGGCCAGCCGGTCGTGTCTCAGGCGGCAACCGCCTCGCCGAGTTCCTTCGCCAAGGCGCCCATCAATTCTTCCCAGCCTCCGCGCCGGTACTCGAGCTTGTCGAGCCCGTCGAGGAAGGCGACCTGTTCGGTAAAGGCGAGCTGCGTGCCACTGCCGGCGGGCCGGATATCGACCGTGGCGACGGAGGCGGAAATTCTCCGGTCGTTCTGTGTCATCGTATAGGCAAAGATGATGCGACGGTTCTCGACGATGTCGAGATAGATGGTGTCGTCGTAATAGGTCGTCCCGTCGTCCTGGCTGAACCGGCCGCTCTCGCGCCCGCCGACGCGGAAGTCATGGGTGATCTGCGCCCCGGCCTCGACATTGACGAACCAGCGCTCCTTTGCGGCCGGTTCCGAGAACGCCCTGAACACCTCAACCGGTGTTGCCTTGAAGTTGCGCTCAATGGTGAAGCTCGAATGTTCCACGGATCTATCAGTCATGTCTTGCCTCCTCTGGGTCGGAAACTGATGGTTTATGATTAACTGGTTTCGATTATGAACTGCTATTAAATTGGAATCAGTTGAACGTTAGTGTCAGTGATGCGATAATGCAAGCGGTTTTAAAGAGGTGCCAATGAAGGACGACATGCGCTCGGGTTGCCCGATCAATCTTTCGCTCGAAGTGTTCGGCGACAAATGGAGCCTGCTGATCATTCGCGACATGATCTTCGGCGGCAAACGGCACTTCCGGGAGCTGCTGCGATCGCAGGAGGGCATCTCCTCGAACATCCTGGCGGACCGGCTGAAGATGCTGGTCGAACAGGGGATGCTGACGAAGCGCGACGACCCCACGCACAAGCAGAAGGCGATCTACAGCCTGACGGAAATGACGATTGCGCTGGTGCCGATCATGGCTCAGCTCGGCGCCTGGGGGCGACGCTACCTGCCGGTCAGCGAAGAGCTCAGCATTCGTGCCGAACTCATGGAGAACGGCGGCCCGGCGCTCTGGGACCGCTTCATGGACGAGTTGCGGCACGACCATCTGGGGACGCCACTCGACGGTCCTCCCAGGGTGCGCGCCACGCTGCAGGCCGCCTATGAAGAAGTGGTGGCCAGGAAAGCGCGCGAAGAGGCGACGGCCTGACGCTCGCCCATCATCGGCTCAAAGGCCGATCGCCGAGAGCATGACGAAGGTGGCAAACAGCACGAAATGCGTCATGCCCTCAATCGCGTTGGTCTGCCCGTCATTGAGGTTGATCGCCGCAACGATCAGCGTGATCGTCACCATCACCGTCTGAACCGGCGACATCGCCATCAGGAAGGGCTGGCCAGTATAGAGCGCGATCGCCTCCATCACCGGCACCGTCAGGATGACGGTCGAAAGCGAGGCGCCGAGCGCGATGTTGACCACTGCCTGCATGCGGTTGGCAAGGGCGGCGCGCATGGCGGTCATGATCTCCGGCGAGGCGGAAATCGCCGCGACGACGATCGCCGTGACGGCGAGCGGTGCACCACTCCCCTTCAAGCCTGAGGTCAGCAGCGACGACATTACTTCCGCCAGAAAGCCGATCAGCACGATGCCGAGTATGAGGATCACGATCGACGGCAGCACCGGCTGGTCCGGATCGCCTTGTCTCGCGCTCCCCTCGCCCTTCGCCTTCGGATAGCTGTAGCTGAAGAAGTAACTGTGCACGCCCACTTGCATGCGCAGGAACAGGGCGTAGAGCGTGATCATCGCACCGATGGTGAAGGCCGAGTAGAGATGCCATTTGGCCGCCGGCACGAATTCCGGCACGATCATCGAAATCCCCATCGCCGTCAGGATCATCACGCTGTAGGTGCGGGCGGAATCGTCGTTATAGGGCTGCTCGCCGTGCTTCAGGCCGCCGAGCAGGGCCGCGAGCCCCAGGATGCCGTTGATGTCGAGCATGACGGCCGCATAGATCGTGTCGCGCACCAGCGTCGGAGACGTCTCGCTCGTCATCATGATCGCCAGCACGACGACTTCGACGAGCACCGCCGAGAGCGTCAGGATCATCGTGCCATAGGGATCGCCGACCTTCGACGCCAGCACCTCGGCGTGATGTGATACCCGCAGTGACGCAAGCACGATCGCGACCACCAGGCCGCCGGCACCGAGAAGCGTTGCAAGGCGCCCCATTTCAAGCAGGTGATCTTCGAGCGCAAGTCCGGCGACCGCGGCAAGCATGGCGACGATCAGCAGGCGTTCCGCTTTCATGCGCATCAACAAAACGCCCTCCACCGAAAGCCTGTCCTGCCCATCACCGGAACTATAGGGGCGACGCCCCGCAAAGCAAATGACGGGACGAGGACTATTTTCCTCCCGATTCTTTACCGCCCTGCAGCGTTTCGGTAGTGTGGCCGGGAACCAAAGCAGCAAGTGGCCGCCTGCCCGGCCTGGATCTCTCGTCATGTTGTCTCACGGCACGATCTGGCACGCTATCGACACCCTGGCCGAGCGCCACCAGCTCTCGCCTTCCGGTCTCGCGCGCCGTGCCGGCCTCGACCCGACCTCCTTCAACAAGTCCAAGCGTCGCTCCGCCGACGGGCGGGAGCGTTGGCCCTCGACGGAATCGATCGCCAAGGTGCTGGAGGCGACCGGCGCCACCATGGACCAGTTCACAAGCCTGCTGCAGCCGGACGGGGCCACAGCGCCTTCAGAACCTGTGGCCGCTGCCGCGATCCCGCTGATCGGCTTTGCCCAGGCGGGTGCCGGCGGCTACTTCGACGACGGCGGCTTTCCCGCCGGTCAGGGCTGGGACGTCATCGATTTTCCCACGGATGCGGAAAAGCGCAGCGGCACCTATGCACTCGGGGTACAGGGAGACAGCATGCTACCGCTCTACCGCGACGGCGACATCCTGATCGTCGACCCCGGCGCGCCGATCCGGCGTGGCGATCGCGTCGTAGTGAAGACACAGGAGGGAGAGGTCATGGCAAAGGTGCTCACGCGCCAGACGCCGCGGGTGATCGAACTCCTGTCGCTCAATCCCGAGCATCCGAACCGCAGCTTCGAGACCAGCCAGATCGAATGGATCGCCCGGATCATCTGGGCCAGCCAATAGGACGTCCTTCCCGATGCGGCAGCATTTGTACACCCTTGCCGGCGGCATCGCCGCAATCGCCCTTTTCACCGGCATCCTCTATGCGGGCGCCGTCGCCATCCGCGACCGTGAGACCGCCGCCACGCCGGAACTCGTTCTCGAAACGCCCGACATGACCGATTTCGAGGCGACGCCGGATCAGGCCGACGATGAGGTCCCGCTCGACCCCGGCGCGCCCTCCGGCGGCGCAGCGACGACGGGCGAACAACCCCAGGGCACCCCCACGACCGAGAACGCGGCGCGCGCCATCGAGCCGCAGCAGTTCGGCCTGCCCGACACCGTCACAAGCGCGCCGCTCGAACGGGTGGAACCGCGCGCGCCGCTGTCGGAACCGAAGAAGGAAGCGAAGGCCGCCGGGCCGACCGTGCTCTATCGTCCGGTCGCGGTTGCAGCCGGCGTGATCCAGTTCGACAAGCTGACCCTGCAGATCGACGGCATCGAGCCGGAGCAGGCGGAGCGGACCTGCGAGAGCGGCGGCAAGAGCTGGCCCTGCGGCATCGTCGCACGAACCGCCTTCCGAAACTTCCTGCGTGCACGTGCGGTCAGCTGCCATCTGCCCGAAGGAGGTTCCGTTCCTTCGGCCACCGCCTCCTGCACGCTTGGCGGGCAGGATCTCGCCACCTGGCTCGTCGACAATGGCTGGGCGACACCGGTCGCGGGCTCCTCCCTCGAAAAACGCGCCGACGCGGCACGCCAGGCAAAGCTCGGTTTTTACGGTGACGATCCGCGGGACCTCAGCCACACGCCGATGACCTTCGACGATCCGACCCTCGGCCTCGGAGTGGACGCCTCGCAGCCAGACTTGTAAACAGCCGCGACAATTCCCAGCTCTCGACCGTCTGCCGAAAGCAACAGACGGCCCGACTCTTTGAAACGACGCAACTCCGGATCAGGAACCACCCTCTCCCTGGAATTGCCCTACCGCCGGAAAGCCCCATGCTGCCAAGCCTCAGCCACCACGAAGCTCTCGTCTACGTCATGGTGATGATGTCGGCGGTCGACCGCGAGATGAGCGACGACGAGTTTGCCCGCATCGGCAGGCTGGTCCAGTTCCTGCCCGTGTTCGAAGGCTTCGACGAGGATAGCCTCGTCCATATCGGCCATGAATGTTCGGCACAGCTGGCGGCGCCCGAGGGGCTCGACATCATGCTCGAAATCGTGCGCGAAGCGTTGCCGGAGAAGTTCCACGAGACGGCCTACGCGCTCGCCGTCGAGATCGCGGCCGCCGACCAGCGCATCCGCAACGAAGAAATCCGCCTGCTGCAGCTGCTGCGCGACCGGCTTGGCCTCGACAAACTGACCTGCGCCGCCATCGAGCGCGGTGCGCTTGCCCGCTTTCGCCGATAGGCCGGCCGACGATCGCGCCGGGAAGCCCTGAAGCTCAGTAGATACCGTTGGGGAAATAGCGCAGGTAGATTTCCTCCAACCGCCCGCTGCGCGACAACGCCAGCAGCGCGTGATCGATCGCCTGGGTCAGCGCCGGCTCCGACTTGCGGTTCATGATCGTCAGGCCTTCGCCGAGGAAGCGCTGCGAGAAGTAGGCGCCATCGACGAGCGCGCAGCAACCGCCGGCAGCGCTGCCAGAGATCCAGAAGGAAAGCTGCATGCCGTCGGAAAACACCGCCGGTACATCGCCCTTCTGCAGCGCCGTCAGCATGGCCTCGCGGTCGGGAAAGACCTTGGCCTCGATCTTCGGGAAGAACGCCTTGAACATCGCCTCATGCGTGGTTCCGGCAACGACACCGACCGGCTTGCCCTTCAGATCCGTCGGCGCGGTCACTGCGCCCGCCGCCTTGGTGTTGACCGCGAACCGCGCCGGGAGCCGCATGAAGGCGCGCGAAAAGCCGAAGCGCTGGCGCAGTTCCGGACCGACGGCGACGCCGGCGGCCACCGCCTCGCCCTGCCCCTCTTCCAGCGCCGGCAGCAGCTCCGCATAGGTCACGGCCTGGATCTGGCATTTGGCTTCGATGTCGAGCTCGCGGCAGATCTCGCGCACGAGATCCACATGAAATCCCGAAAGCTTGCCCGACTGGTCGATGAAGTTGAACGGCGGAAAGTCCACCGTCGTCAAGAAACGCAAGCGCGCGAGGCCCGTGAGGTCCGGCTTGGCGATGCGTTCGCGCGCATCGAAAAGGAGCGGCAGATCCTTGGGCTGGGCCGCAAGCGGCGTTGCGATCAAGGACGCGCAAAGGGCGAACAGGGAGAAAAGCTTCATGGGCAGCGGGCCGGCACGTCTCGTGTGTCAGATGCGGCCCTTAGAACCGCGGATGATTCATCCCGTCCTAGGTTAGCCGTCCACGGCGCAACTGGCCATAGGCCTTACGCCATCGAGGCAATGATCGGTTAGAAGGCGTGGAGCGGGTGATCGGGATCGAACCGACGACATCCAGCTTGGGAAGCTGGCGTTCTACCGCTGAACTACACCCGCGGCGCCTGCGAAATTTCCCGAACCGGGGCGATCTGTCAAGCACCCTCGCGCCGGATCGCGCCAGGGTCGCTTCGAAATCCCCTACTCGGCGCGAAAATGCTTCGAGAGCTTCAGGCCCTGCGCCTGGTAGTTGGATCCGACACCGAGACCGTAGAGACCATCCGGGCGTTCCAGCATGTGTTCGTAAATCAGGCGGCCGACGATCTGGCCGTGTTCGAGGATGAACGGCACCTCGTGGCTGCGCACTTCCAGCACCGCACGGCTGCCCGTGCCGCCGGCTGAGGCATGGCCGAAGCCCGGATCGAAGAAACCGGCGTAATGCACGCGGAACTCGCCGACCAGCGGATCGAACGGCGTCATCTCGGCCGCATAAAGCGGCGGCACATGCACGGCCTCGCGCGAGACGAGAATATAGAACTCATCCGGATCGAGGATCAGTTCGTCGCGGCCGCGGCTATAAAGCGGCTCCCAGAAATCGAAGATCGCGTGCTGCGCCTTCTTGTCGACGTCGATAACCGCCGTGTGGTGCTTGCCGCGATAGCCGATCAGGCCTTCGGGCCCGGTACCCTTCAGATCGATCGACAGCGCGATACCGCCGCCGCTGACATTCGGCTTGTCGCTCGCCACCAGCACGTCGCTATCATGCAGCGCCTGCAATTCCTGTTCCGACAGGATCGATTGGCCCATGCGGAAGCGGATCTGCGACAGGCGCGAGCCGCGGCGCACGACGATCGGGAAGGTGCGCGGGCTGATTTCGAGATAGAGCGGACCGCTGTAGCCGGCCGGGATCTTGTCGAATTCCTGGGCGCGGTCGGTGATGACGCGGGTGAAGATGTCGAGGCGGCCGGTCGAGCTCTTCGGGTTGGCCGAGGCCGACATGCCCTTGGGCAGCGCCAGGCTTTCCATCAGCGGAACGATGTAGACGCAGCCGGTCTCCAGCACCGCACCCTCGGTCAGGTCGACCACGTGCAGCTTCAGCCGGTCGAGCTTGTCGGCAACGAGATGAGATGGACCCGGCATGAAGCTCGCGCGGACGCGAAAAGCCTTGGCGCCGAGGCGCAGGTCGAGGCTTGCCGGCTGGATCTGATCGTCATCCAGCGGCTTCTCGCTCTTCAAGCGTCCCGATTCGAACAGCGCGGCGATCGCGCGATCGGCCAAAATCCCAGTGTCGCGGCCCATTGCAGTCCTCTTTTCAGTTGCGAGACAAAACCAAACTCCGGGAATTGACGCAAGCGTACCCTGGCAGTATTGAAGCTTTATCCCGTGGTGATTTGGCCGGTCGGCTTGCAGCCACGTTAAACAAGTAGCTAAAAAGGCCGGGTGTCAAACCGGCCCTTCACGCGGCCGGTTTTTTTGTTTTTGAAAGTGATCGTCACATGAGCAAAAACTGGCGCCCCGCAACGCAACTGGTCCATGGCGGCACGACCCGCTCCCAGCACGGCGAGACCTCCGAAGCGATCTTCCTCACCCAGGGCTTCGTCTACGAGACCTCTGAAGCCGCCGAGGCGCGCTTCAAGGGCGAGACCGAAGGTTTCATCTACGCCCGCTACGGCAGCCCGACCAACGACATGTTCGAAAAGCGCATGTGCATGCTGGAAGGCGCTGAAGACGCGCGCGCCACCGCATCGGGCATGGCCGCGGTCACCGCCGCCATCCTCTGCCAGCTGAAGGCCGGCGATCATATCGTCGCCGCCCGCGCGCTCTTCGGCTCCTGCCGTTGGGTGGTCGAGACGCTGGCGCCGAAATACGGCATCGAGTGCACGCTGGTTGACGGGCGCGATCTCGCCAACTGGGAAAAGGCGATCCAGAAGAACACCAAGGTCTTCTTCCTCGAAAGCCCGACCAACCCGACGCTTGAAGTCATCGACATTGCCGGCGTCGCCAAGCTCGCCAACCAGATCGGCGCCAAGGTCGTCGTCGACAACGTCTTTGCGACGCCGCTCTTCCAGAAGCCGCTGGAACTGGGCGCCCATATCGTCGTCTATTCCGCCACCAAGCATATCGACGGCCAGGGCCGTTGCCTCGGCGGCGTGGTGCTTTCCGACAAGGAATGGATCAACGAGCACCTGCACGACTACTTCCGCCACACCGGCCCGGCGATGTCGCCGTTCAACGCCTGGACGCTGCTGAAGGGCATCGAGACGCTGCCACTGCGCGTGCGTCAGCAGACGGAAACAGCCCGCCGCGTCGCAGACTTCCTGGCGGAACAACCGCAGGTCGCCAAGGTCATCTATCCCGGCCGCAAGGACCACCCGCAGGCCGACATCATCGCCAAGCAGATGACCGGCGGCTCGACGCTCGTCGCCTTCGAGCTGAAGGGCGGCAAGGACGCTGCCTTCGCGCTGCAGAATGCGCTGGAGATCGTGCGCATCTCCAACAACCTCGGCGACAGCAAGAGCCTGATCACCCATCCGGCCACGACCACGCACAAGAACCTGACCGACGAGGCCCGTACGGAGCTCGGCATGTCAGCCGGCACCGTGCGCTTCTCGGCTGGTATCGAGGACAGCGACGACGTGGTGGAAGATTTCGCCCGCGCGCTGAAGGCGGTGAAGGCCTGATTTACGAAGACGCGGCCGCCGTGACCAACGGCGGCCGACGCCCCTTGCCGGCCGTCACAAGATGGTTTCCGGCGGCCCAGCGCCAGGGCGCCAAGCCGGTTTCACCCGCGCGATCCCGTCAGCACGACCATCCGTCCCATCGTGGGATCGCACAATCTTGCCGTTATTCTTGACGAAACCATCTTGCTGTAGAATACCCTGAAAGACCTGAAGCAAGGTGATGCCCATGTATCGCGCTTTGACCCGCGACATAGAAGTTACGGTGGAGCCGTACTATCTCGAAGAACAGTCGGATCCCGATGACGGCCGTTATGTCTGGGGCTATCGCATCGTCATCTCAAACCACTCGGACGCGACCGTGCGGTTGATGACGCGCTACTGGCACATTACCGATGAGAATGGGCAAGTCGACGAGGTCAGCGGTCCGGGCGTCATCGGCGAGCAGCCGCTGCTCAATCCCGGCGATACCTATGAGTATTCGTCCGGATGCCCGCTGGATACGCCCTCGGGCGTGATGTTCGGTCACTACAGCATGGAATCGGAAGGCGGAGAGACGTTCAACGTGGCCATCCCCGCCTTCTCGCTCGATTCACCCGGGCTCGTGCGCACCCTGAACTGAAGCCAATCCGGAACAGCCTGTCCTTCACTGACGTCGCTCTAACTCGCGGCCAGTCGACCGGAGGCGCCCGCTACTGCGGGCGCACCTCGCTAGCTTCGAAGCGATAGGTCGTCGAGCAGAACTCGCAGGTAACCTTGACTTCGCCATCGTCGATGGTGCTTTCGAGGTCGTCCGTGCTCAGGTTCGACAACACCGACTGAAGCTTTTCGCGCGAGCAGCTGCAACGGTCATAGACCGCCTGCGGTTCATAGACGCGGACGCCGCGCTCGTGGAACAGGCGATAGAGCAGCCGCTCGGTTCCGACCATCGGATCGGTCAACTCGTCCATGTCGATCGTTTCGACCATCACCTTGGCTTCAGCCCAGAGATCGTCGTCCTCGAACGCGCTTTCGCCGTCATCGCCGTCGCCGCCCGAGAGGTCGGGCTGGCGCATGCGCTCCGGTGCTTCGGGCAGGAACTGCGCGACCATGCCGCCGGCGCGCCAGCGATGCCGCGGCTTGCCGTTTTCGTCGCGATCGAGAAGCTCGGCCACGCCCAGGCGCACCTTGGTCGGGATCTGCTCCGACTGACGGAAATAGACGCCGGCGATTTCTTCCAGCGTCGCTCCGTCGAGCGCAACGATACCCTGGTAACGCTGGGTATGGGCGCCCTGGTCGATGGTGAAGGCGAGCACGCCCTTTCCGAGCAACTCGTGCGAAAGGGTCCGGCCGTCCTTTTCGGCAGCCGCAAGTGCTTCCTGATCGTAGCGGGCATAGGCGCGCACGCGATCCGGCGTCGAGAAATCGGCGACCACCAGATCGACGGGGCCATCGCCCTGGGTCTGGACGATCAGCTTGCCTTCAAACTTCAGCGAGGTCCCGAGCAACACAGTGAGCACGACGGTTTCAGCAACCAGGCGCGCAACCGGAAGCGGATAGTTGTGGCGCTCGAGGATTGCGTCCAGCATCGGGCCGAGCTGCACGGCGCGGCCGCGCACGTCGAGGCCTTCCACCTGGAAAGGCACGACGTGATCGTCACCGGCAAAGTCGAACTCACCAAGCCCTGGCGTCATGTCGGTCATGTCTTGCTCCTTGCCTTCAGCCACCAAGCTGCACCAGAGATATTGCTATCCCCGCGCAACGTGCTCGCTGTCTCAGTTGATCCCGCGATAAACGGATTGTCCACCAGGTATGTGCCGCCGCCATAGCAACGCACCACCTCGACGGTTGCGCGCTCACTACTTTCAGGAGCGCCCGTATGCCGCCTAAATCGTGTCGCACGTGGACAATGTCAAGTGCGGTGCACACGCCCCTATACGGCGCACGCTCGGCGGAGCGCACTGAAGCCTCTTCGCCGCCGTCGCGCGCGACCGGGCAGCCGGCTCAGACGAGCCCCATGCACCAGGCAATGACCGACTTCTGTGCGTGCAGCCGGTTTTCCGCCTCGTCGAAGACCACGGACTGCGGGCCGTCGATCACATCGTCGGTCACCTCTTCGCCGCGGTGCGCCGGCAGGCAGTGCATGAACAGCGCATCGGAGGCCGCACGCTTCATCAGCGCCTCGTTGACCTGGTAGGGCTGGAAGACGTTGTGGCCGCGGGCGCGATGTTCCTGGTTCATCGAAATCCACGTGTCGGTCACGACGCAATTGGCGTCGGCGACGGCCTGCTCGGCATCATGACACAAGAGGACCTCGCCGCCATTGTTGCGCGCCCAATTCAGGAACTTGTCCTGCGGCTCGGAGCCGAGCGGCACGGCCATGTTCATGCGATAGCCGAAACGGGCGGAACCTTCGATCAGCGAATGCAGAACGTTGTTGCCGTCGCCGGTCCAGGCAATCGTCTTGCCCTTCACCGGGCCGCGATGCTCCTCGAAGGTGAGAATATCGGCCATGATCTGGCACGGGTGGGTATCGTCGGTCAGGCCGTTGATGACGGGGACCGTCGCATGTTCGGCCAGCTCCAGAAGACGGCGGTGGTCGGTGGTGCGGATCATGATGGCGTCGACGTAACGCGACAGGACCTTGGCCGTGTCGCCAATCGTCTCGGCGCGGCCGAGCTGCATTTCGGTGCCCGACAGAAACAGGGTTTCGCCGCCGAGCTGGCGCATGCCGACATCGAAGGAAACGCGGGTGCGGGTGGAGGGCTTTTCGAAGATCATCGCCAGCATCTTGCCGGCGAGCGGCTTCTCGGCGGTTCCGGCCTTGGTCGCCGCCTTTCGGACGCGCGCATCGTCGATGATCGTCCGGAGGTCGGCGGCCGTCATGGCCGAAAGATCGAGAAAATGTCTGGTGCCTGCCATCGTACTCGGTTCCTGTCTGAAAAATCGATCCCCGGTGCGGCACGCCATATACGTGCTCGCACGAAGGTCATTCTAGCGCCATAGTCGGCCTTGGGTCGCTACCTTCAGGCCGCGGCGTTGCCGCTTGCCTTGCGAACCGCCTCGGCGGCGCGTTCGATACGTGCCAGGCCCTCGCGGGCCTCCTCGGCCGTGATCGTCAGCGGCGGCAGCAAACGCAGTACGTTTTCGCCGGCCGGCACAGCCAGAAGCTTCTCCGCGCGAATTTCCTTCAGCAGATCGGCCGAAGGGCCCTTCACCTTGATGCCCAGCATCAGACCGTCGCCTCGGATCTCCTCGATGACATCAGGGAAACGGTCCTTGAGCGACGCAAGACCCTGGCGGAAGACCAGCGCGACATCGCGCACATGCGTGAGGAACCCGTCGGCCAGAACGACGTCGAGCACGGCATTGCCGACGGCCATGGCCAGCGGATTGCCGCCATAGGTGGAGCCGTGCGTGCCCGCCACCATGCCAGATGCGGCTTCCTCGGTCGCCAGGCACGCGCCGAACGGGAAGCCCCCGCCGATGCCCTTGGCGACCGCCATGATATCCGGGCGGATGTCGGCCCATTCATAGGCAAACAGCTTGCCGGTACGGCCGACGCCGGTCTGAACCTCGTCCAGGATCAGGAGCAGGCCGAACTCGTCGCAAAGCGCGCGCAGTTCCTGCATGAACTCCTTGGTCGCCGGGCGGATACCGCCCTCGCCCTGGATCGGCTCGATCAGGATCGCTGCGGTTTCCTCGGTGATCGCATTCTTGACGGCAGCGATGTCGCCGAACGGGACCTGGTAGAAGCCCGGCGCTTTCGGACCGAAACCTTCGATGTATTTCTGCTGACCGCCGGCGGCGATCGTCGCGATCGTGCGGCCGTGGAAAGCCCCCTCGAAGGTGATGACGTGGAATTTCTCCGGGTGACCCTTGGAGAAGTGGTAACGCCGTGCCGTCTTGATGGCGCATTCCAGCGCCTCTGCGCCGGAATTGGTGAAGAACACCTTGTCGGCAAAGGTGACTGCGGTCAGCCGGCGACCGAGGCTTTCCTGGCCCGCAATCTCATAGAGGTTGGACAGGTGCCAAACCTTGTCGGCCTGCGCCTTCAGCGCTTCGACGAGGTGGGGATGCGCGTGGCCAAGCGAATTCACGGCAACACCGGCGCCGAAATCGAGATAACGCGTCCCGTCTTCAGCGATCAGCCAGGCGCCCTCTCCTCGCTCGAAACGCAACGGCGCGCGCATGTAGGTATCGTAAAGCGGCGTTGTTGCAGTCATGCGAGGCTCTCCTTCACTCCAGATCGACATCGATCCCGCGCCTCACGCGGGCCGATAAAAATCAAAAATGCCGCCTTTCGGCGGCGCAGGCACTATTCCCATTTCGCGCTGCAATGTCAACAAAACCAAGCCTTGCAGCGCAACATGAAGGGTCGATTCCTGGCAGCAGAAAAATCGTCCGGGAGGGCTTGCCAAAATTGCAACGCCGGCCGAGCAAGTTGGGGAAAACTACGAAATCGATTCGGCCTGATTCCCGGGACTCTTGCCACAGAGTCCAGCGGTCAGTACGTTAACATTCAATTACTAGACGCATGCGGCGGACCTAGTCACCAAAAGAGTTATCGCGTTTGCAACCCCGGGGTTCAGCCGGGGTGCGGTGAGGGATTCTGCCATCCCCAACGCTGAGAACGGAGAGTGCAGAAATGAACTGGACTGACGAGCGGGTGGAGAAACTGAAGAAGCTTTGGTCCGAGGGCCTGAGCGCGAGCCAGATCGCGGCACAGCTCGGCGGCGTCAGCCGTAACGCTGTCATCGGCAAGGTTCACCGCCTGAGCCTGCCAGGTCGCGCCAAGGCCGGCGGTAGCACCACGACGGCGGCCCGTCCGAAGCGCCCGACCTCGGCACCGCGTGCGCCGAACTACGCTTCGCGCGTTTCGGCCCGCCCGGTTGCACGCACGGCCGGCGCTGTCGTTCTCAAGGAAGAAATCGAAGTCGATCTCGTTGCCGAGCAGGATTTCAGCACCCGGACCGACGTTGTCGTGCCGATGTCGCGCCGCCTCGAGCTGACCCAGCTCACCGAGCGCACCTGCAAGTGGCCGATCGGCGACCCGCTGAAGGAAGAGTTTCACTTCTGCGGCAACGATTCCCCGGAATCGTCGCCTTACTGCACCTTCCATGCGCGGCTGGCCTACCAGCCGTCGGGCGAGCGCCGCAGGGCCCGCTAAGAAGCCGGACAGCATCAATAAAAAAGGGGCCGATCGGCCCCTTTTTTGTTGGAGATTTCCGGATCTGTCAGCTTTCGAGCGAATAGCCAGCGCCGCGAACGGTGCGGATGACGTCGGGCATGTTCGAGAAATTCAGAGCCTTGCGCAGGCGACCGACATGCACGTCGACGGTGCGTTCGTCGACATAGATGTCATGGCCCCAGACGCCATCCAGAAGCTGCGAGCGCGAGAAGACGCGGCCCGGCGAGGACATCAAGAACTCCAGAAGACGAAACTCGGTCGGGCCGAGGCGCACTTCGCGGCTGCGGCGGTGAACGCGATGGGTCTCGCGGTCGAGTTCGATGTCGCCGCAGCGAAGCAGCGTCGACAGGACCTCGGGCTTTGCCCGGCGCAGCATCGCCTTGACGCGCGCCATCAGCTCCGGCGTGGAGAATGGCTTGACCACATAGTCGTCGGCGCCGGTCGCCAACCCCCGGACGCGCTCGCTTTCCTCGCCGCGCGCCGTCAGCATGATGATCGGCAGGCGCTCCGTCTCCGGGCGCTGGCGCAGCCGGCGGCAAAGCTCGATGCCGGAAACACCGGGCAGCATCCAGTCGAGGATGAGCAGGTCGGGCAGCCGCTCCTGAAGCCGGATCTCCGCCTCGTCGCCCCTCAGGATCGTGTCGACGTCGAAGCCCTCGGCTTCCAGATTGTAACGCAGCAGAACGCTCAGCGCCTCTTCGTCTTCGACTACGGCGATTTTTGGCAACATCAGGTAACGTCTCCTTACCGCGGGCGACCCTTGGGCTCATCGGCCCGGCCGGCGCTCAGACACTCTAAATCTGGAGCACGTCCGCCAATTTCAAAGGCGGGGCGAAAACCGCGTGCTTCAGATACAGGAATTCGGGGCCGCGACCGAAGCCGCGACCGGATCAGATTTCAAAGGGCATGCATGCTTACGGCGCGCTCGGCGCTCAGTCGTTGACCGAGCCCAGCGTCGACGTGGTGTCATCCTTCGGGCGCTCGCCTTCCGGCTGGGCACCCGTCGCCATGTAATAGATCGTCTCGGCGATGTTGGTCGCGTGGTCGCCGATGCGCTCGATGTTCTTGGCGCAGAACAGAAGATGCGTGCAGGGCGTGATGTTGCGCGGATCTTCCATCATGTAGGTCAGCAGTTCGCGGAACAGCGAGGTGTAGATCGCATCGATCTCCTCGTCGCGCTCGCGGATGCTGTTGGCCTTCTCCGGCGAGCGCGAGGCGTACACGTCGAGCACTTCCTTGAGCTGGACGAGAGCCAGCTCTGCCAGGTGCTCCAGGCCGCGGGCGAGCTTGCGCGGAATGCCGGATCCGGCGACCGCGATCACGCGCTTGGCGGTGTTCTTGCCGAGATCGCCGACGCGCTCCAGATCGGAGGCGATGCGGATCGACCCCATGATCTCGCGCAGGTCGGCGGCGACCGGCTGGCGCTTGGCGATGGTGACGATCGCCTTCTCGCCGATCTGGCGCTCGGCGTCGTCGAGAACGGTGTCGTCCGAGATCACCTTCTGCGCGAGAGCGAGGTCGGAATTGACCAGCGCGCGAACGGATTCAGCGACCATCTGCTCGGCGAGACCGCCCATCTCCGAGATGCGGCGCGTCAGGTACTTCAGTTCTTCGTCATAGGCGGACATGATATGCATGGACATGATCGTCGATCCTTACGGGCGCTTTGCAGTTACTGTTGCAGCCTTATGCGGCCTCAGCCGAAGCGGCCCATGATGTAATCCTGGGTGCGCTGGTCATCCGGATTGGTGAACATCTTGTCGGTGTCGTTCTCCTCGACGAGATTGCCGAGGTGGAACATTGCGGTGCGCTGCGAAACGCGGGCGGCCTGCTGCATCGAATGGGTCACGATGACAATCGTGAAGTTCGTGCGCAGTTCGTGGATGAGTTCCTCGACCTTGGCGGTCGCAATCGGGTCGAGCGCCGAACAGGGCTCGTCCATCAGGATCACTTCCGGGCTGACGGCGACGGCACGGGCGATGCAGAGGCGCTGCTGCTGACCACCGGAAAGGCCAGTGCCCGGCTCCTGCAGACGATCCTTTACCTCGTTCCACAGACCGGCCTTCTGCAGGCTGGTCTCGACCACCTCGTCAAAGTCGGCCTTGGTGCGGGCAAGTCCGTGGATGCGCGGACCGTAGGCGACGTTGTCGTAGATCGACTTCGGGAACGGGTTCGGCTTCTGGAAGACCATGCCGACGCGGGCGCGCAGTTCGACGACGTCGATCGTCGGGTCGTAGATGTCGTCCTCGTCGAGCGTGATCTTGCCGGTGACGCGGCAGTTCTCGATCGTGTCGTTCATGCGGTTCAGCGTGCGCAGGAAGGTCGACTTGCCGCAACCCGAAGGACCGATCAGCGCCGTGACGGTGTTCTCGCGGATGTTGAGGTTGACGTCGAAAAGCGCGCGCTTCTCGCCGTAATAGACCGACACATCCTTGCCGATCATCTTGTAGGGCACGGTGTTCATTTTCTGATCCAGGGCCTTCTCGACTGCTGCTTCTGACATGATGTTCATAGTAATTACCTCACTACCAGCGGCGCTCAAAGCGACGTCGCAACAGAATGGCTCCAAGGTTCATGACGACCAGGAAGATGAGAAGAATGATGATTGCGCCAGAGGTGCGCTCGACGAAGGCGCGTTCCGCCTCGTTGGCCCACATGTAGATCTGCACCGGCAGCGCCGTCGACGGTTCCATCGGCGAACCGGGAAAATCGACGACGAAGGCAACCATGCCGATCAGGAGCAGCGGCGCGGTTTCGCCGAGCGCATGGGCAAGACCGATGATGGTGCCGGTCAGGATGCCGGGCATCGCCAGCGGCAGCACGTGGTGGAAGATGGTCTGCATCTTCGACGCGCCGAGCCCGAGGGCCGCCGAGCGGATCGACGGCGGGACGGCCTTCAATGCCGCACGGGTGGCGATGATGATCGTCGGAAGCGTCATCAGCGTCAGCACGAAGCCGCCGACGACGGCTGCCGAACGCGGCATGCCGGCGAAGTTGATGAAGACGGCAAGGCCCAAGAGACCGTAGACGATCGACGGAACGGCCGCCAGGTTGTTGATGTTGACCTCGATCAGGTCGGTCAGCCGGTTCTTCGGCGCAAACTCCTCAAGGTAGATCGAGGCGGCGACGCCGATCGGAAGCGACAGCACCAGCACGATCAGCATCATGTAGAGCGAGCCGAGGGCAGCGACGCCGACGCCTGCCGCTTCAGGGCGGCTGGAGGCACCGAAGGTGAAGATGCCGGTGTTGAAGCTCTTCTTCAGGATGCCGGCGCTTGCCAGTTCGTTCATCCAGGTGACCTGCTGGTCCTTGACCTTGCGCTTGCCCTCATCGACCGAGAGATCGATCTGGCCCTTGAAGGCGGAGTCGATGTTGGCTTCGGCCAGCAGCGTGACGGGAACCGTCTTGCCGATGATCGACGGGTCGGCGACGACCATGTCGCGCAGCAGCGTGCGGGAGCTGGCGGAAACCATGTCGGTCGCCTGCTTGACCTGCGGCCGCTTGGTGGCGTCGATGCCGAGCTGCTTGACGAGCGCATCGCGCACCAGCAGCGGATAGTTGGCGGTCATCAGCACCTTGCCGTCGGTCGCGCGTTCGCCCTTGGGGTCGACGACCTTTTCGGTGAACTCGATCGGCAGCGTGATCGTCGTCTGCTGGAATGCGGTGTAGCCGTTGGAAAAGACGGTCCACAGCAGCAAAGCCAGGAAGAAGAGACCGGTGCTGATCGCGGCCATGCCGTAGAAGCGGAAACGGCGTTCGGCAGCATAGCGACGCTTGATGCCGATATCGCGCTTGGCGGATGCGGGACGGGCGGAGATCCGGACGGTCGGGGAAGCGATGTCGGTCATTCGTACTGTTCCCGGTATTTGCGCACGATGTAGAGCGCGTAAATGTTGAGGCCGAGCGTGATAACGAAGAGCGTGATGCCCAGCGCGAAGGCCACCAGCGTCTGCGGCGAGGTGAACTCAAGGTCACCGGTCAGCTGGTTGACGATCTTCACCGTCACCGTCGTCATCGGCTCGAAAGGATTGATCTGCATGCGGGCCGCGACACCGGCTGCCAGCACCACGATCATGGTCTCGCCGACGGCGCGCGAGGCGGTCAGCAGCAGCGCGCCGACGATGCCGGGAAGAGCGGCGGGAAGGATCACCTTCTTGACCGTTTCCGAGCGGGTGGCGCCAAGGCCGAGCGAGCCGTCACGCAGGGCCCGCGGCACCTGGGTGATGATGTCGTCCGACAGCGACGACACGAACGGGATCAGCATGATGCCCATGACGATGCCGGCCGTCAGCACGCTCTGTGCCTGGATGAAGTTCTGGTAGTTGCCGGTCATGAGACCGTTCATCTGCGCCGAGATATCGCGCAGGAACGGACCAACCGTCACCAGCGCAAAGAAACCGTAGACGATGGTCGGAATGCCGGCGAGCACTTCGAGCAGCGGCTTTGCGGTGGAGCGCAGGCGCGGGCTTGCATATTCCGCCATGTAGATCGCCGCAAAGAGGCCGATCGGCACGGCGAAGAGCATGGCGACGAAGGCGATATAGAGCGTACCGGCGAGGAGCGGGATCAGGCCGAACTGGCCCGAAGCGCCGCCGCTGCCGGCAGCCGCAAAGCGCGGATCCCAGACCGTGCCGAAGAAGAACTCGAACGGCGAGACCATGGTGAAGAAGCGGCCGGCTTCCGAAAGCATCGAGGCGACGATGCCGACCGTCGTCAGGATGGCGATGGAGGATGCGACGATCAGCGAGCCGAGAATGACGCGCTCGACCTGGTTGCGGGCGCGGAAGCGGGTCGCGACATTGCGGATGGCGTAGACGCCGCCGGCGATCGCGATCAGCAGAACGGCGGCTGTCATCAGCCAGCGGTTGGTCGCGGTCATCGCATTGAAGTGCTTGGCGACGGTGACCATGTAGGGGTCGCCTTCACCGGCAAGGGCAACGCCCTTGGAGGCGAGCGTCGCGCGCAGATTGGCAGAGCCACTCTCGAGCGCTGCGAGTTCTTCGCCGCTCAGACGCAGAAGACCACCGGCAACGGACTTGACCTGACCGAGCGCGAGCTGCACGGCGGCAGGGCCCTGGCTCTGGACGGTATCCGGCAGGGCCGCGCGCGTGCTTCCGTCGATGTAAACGGGAGCGGCGAACAGCCAAGTGCCGAGAACGAGTGCGGCCGGAAGCATCGCCCAGATGGCGACGTAGCTACCGTGATAGCCCGGCAGAGAATGAAGGTTGGAGAGCTTGCCGCCGGACTGCGCCAGCGAACGGGCGCGGCCTGCAAAATAAGCAATGAAACCAATAACAATAATGAGCAAAAGAAGGAGCGAAGTACTCATCCGCACGTCTCCCCGGCATCGCCCGTCATGGGTGCCGGCAAATCGAATGAAGGCATGCCCCGGCGCGAAGACATCGCGCCGGGGCTTGTCGTTATCAGAGCATGTTGCCGGCAGAGAAAGCCTTGCGGATTTCTTCGCGCTCAGCGTCCGGAGCGGCAACCAGGCCGTATTCGGCGAGCGGGCTTTCCGGGCCGATCATCTGATCGTCGAGGAAGAACTCAACATATTCCTTGAGGCCCGGGATAACGCCGAGATGTGCCTTCTTGACGTAGAAGTACAGCGGGCGGGAAACCGGATACTCGCCGGAAGCGATCGTTTCGGTCGACGGTACGATGCCGTTGACGGTCGCGACCTTCAGCTTGTCGGCGTTGTTTTCGTAGAAGGACAGGCCGAACACGCCGATGCCGTTCTTGTTGGCAGCAATGCGAGCGAGCGTTTCGGTGTAGTCGCCGTCGATGTCGACAGCCAGGCCGTCCTTGCGGACTGCGACGCACTTGCTGTGCTGCTGCTTTTCATCGGCAACGGCAGCCTTGATCACGTCAACGGCGCCAGCGTCCTTGCAGCCTGCAGCGAGGATCTTTTCTTCGAAGACTTCGCGGGTGCCGTGCTTTTCACCCGGGATGTAAGCGGCGATTTCGACGGCCGGCAGAGCGGCGTTGACTTCGGACCACTTCTTGTAGGGGTTGGCGACGACCTTGCCGTCGACGACGACTTCAGCAGCAAGCGCCTTGTAGAGGTCTTCCGGCTTCAGGGCGAGGTCGGCATTGCCGGCGTCGGTCGCAAAGACGATGCCGTCATAACCGATCTTCACTTCCTGGATTTCGGTGACGCCAGCGGCCTTGCAGGCCTCGACTTCGCTGTCCTTGATCTTGCGCGAGGAGTTGGCGATGTCGATGGTGTCCGGGCCGACGCCCTTGCAGAATTCCTTCAGGCCAGCGGAGGAGCCGCCGGATTCGACGACCGGGGTCTTGAAGTCGGGGAAGGTCTCGCCGAACGTCTCGGCGACGATCTTGGCGTAGGGAAGAACGGTCGAGGAGCCAGCGACCTGAACCTGATCGCGAGCGGCGGCTGCGCCGGCAAATGCGGCCGAAGCTACCAGCGCCGCGACAGTGAGTTTAAGAGCTTTCATAAAAGTTCTCCCGGAATGGGCTTGTGTTGGTGTGCGCCAAGCGTTGCAGCGCTCTTCGCCGTCTTATCGGCTGCCCCTAACTAGCTGCCGATGGCCACACCTTTTATGTCAGTTTGACGAAACATTTATGACAGCTCATGTCATTGAAAATGCTAATGAAAAATAAACGGTCCCGGGTTTTCCCGCGCCAATATGTCAGAAGCGGACCGTAAAAGTCGTACCTTTACCGACCTCGGAATGGATGAGGAGGCGGGCGCGGTGGCGCGTAAGAATGTGCTTGGCAATGGCAAGGCCAAGGCCGGTGCCCTTCTTCGAGCGGCTGGCTTCGACATTGACCCGGTAAAACCGCTCGGTGATGCGCGGCACATGTTCGGCCGGAATGCCCGGGCCATAGTCCTTGACGACGACTTCAGCCTCGCCGCCCTCGCCGCCGCGCAAGGTGACGTCCACCTTCTTGCCTTCCTGGCCGTACTTGCAGGCATTCTCGATCAGGTTCTCGAAGACCTCGATGAGCTCGTCGCGTTCGCCGCGGACGACCACGGGCTTGTCCGGCACGACGAGCGAGACCGTGACATCCAGATCCTTCGCCAGCGGCAGCAGGCTGTCGCGGACATGCCCGAGCAGCGGCGCCAGGTCGACCGGATCATCGGGCGCGATGTGCGAGCGCAGCTCCAGCCGCGACAGCGACAGCAGATCGTCGACGAGCCGGCTCATGCGCGTCGCCTGCTCGTGCATGATGCCGAAGAACTTTTCCTGCGCCTTCAGATCGTTGCGAGCCGGCCCCTGGAGGGTTTCGATGAAGCCGCGCAAGGATGCCAGCGGCGTGCGCAGCTCGTGGCTGGCATTGGCGACGAAGTCAGAGCGCATGCGGTCGATGCGGCGCGCCTGGGAGATATCGCGATAGGTCAGCAGGAAGATCCGCTTGACCGGCCCGTCGCCCGGAATCTCAGCCGGAGCGACGCGCACGACATAGACGGCGTCGGACGGCAACTGTTCGTTATGCTCGATCTGGTTCGCCTTGCCGGTCGCCATCGTCTCGCGGACCATGTCGAGGATGCCGGGCGAGCGCACCCGAGCGGCGAGATAGGTGTTTGGCGGGATGGTCCCGAAGGCCTTCTCGGCGGCGATGTTCTGGAAGACCACCGTCTCGTCGGCGGCAATCACCAGAACCGGCATGTCGAGTGCGTTCAATGCCGGCACGAGGGGATCGCTCGCCGGGCCGGCAGCAACCACCGCCTTGGCCGGACTCAGGATCACCGAGGCCGGCGCGCTACGGTTGAGCAAGGCGGCGACGAGAACGATCCAGAAGGGCAGGACAATGAGGAAATGAATGCCCGCGACGGTCGCAAGGATCGCCAGCAGCACGGTCAGTCCCAGCAGCCAGCGCTCTGCTTTCAATCGCGGAACCAGGTTCCGCCAGAACGCTTTCGAACCGTCCACCTCGACATCCTCGTGAATCACTTTCTTTTCCTCCCGGACCAAAATGGTCGAGGAATAGCGATCCTTCATGACATGATTTTCACGACCGGCTTGAATCCGCAACGCAATTATGGCCTCCTCCAACGAAATCGGGTCGCGAGCGCCTTCTTCATCAGACGGCAGGCGCGGGCCCGAAAGTTTGAAAACGCGCATGATCCTTCCGATGATCGAGGCCGGTTTTCGGGCCCGTGCGCCAAGCCGAAAGGGCGAACCGATGGCGTCGACGGAAACAACGGACAAGGCCGAGAACCGCGCAGTGGAACTCGAAATCGACGGCAAGAGCCGCGTTTTCGACATCGACAATCCCGAGTTGCCGAAGTGGATCGACGACGCGTCCTTTTCCTCCGACGACTATCCCTACAAGAAGAAGCTCGACGAGGACGAGTACACCGAGACGCTGGAAGCGCTTCAGGTGGAGCTGGTCAAGGTCCAGCTCTGGCAGCAGAAGACCGGCAAGCGCATGATGGCGCTGTTCGAGGGCCGGGACGCCGCCGGCAAGGGCGGTGCGATCCATGCGACCATGGACAACCTCAACCCCCGCTGGGCGCGCGTCGTCGCGCTGACCAAGCCGACCGAAACCGAGCACGGCCAATGGTATTTCCAGCGTTATGTCGCGACGATGCCGACGGCTGGCGAATTCGTGCTGTTCGACCGCTCCTGGTACAACCGCGCCGGCGTCGAACCGGTCATGGGCTTCTGCACGCCCGAAGAGCACAAACAGTTCCTGAAGCAGGTTCCCCGCTTCGAAAAGATGATCGTGCACGAGGGCATCCAGTTCTTCAAATTCTGGATCAATATCGGCCGCGAGATGCAGCTCAAGCGCTTCCACGATCGCCGCCACGACCCGTTGAAGATCTGGAAGCTGTCGCCGATGGACATCGCGGCGCTCAACAAATGGGACGATTACACCGCCAAGCGCGACGAGATGCTGAAGGCGACCCACACGGATCATGCGCCCTGGACGGTGGTGCGCGGTAACGACAAGCGGCGGGCCCGGCTCAACCTGATCCGCCACATCCTGCATTCGCTCGATTACGACGGCAAGGACAAGGGTGCGATCGGCGAGATCGACGACAAGATCGTGGGATCCGGCCACGGCTTCCTGAAATAGACGCTGGCCCCCTCAGAGCCGGCAAAGCTGAGCGGCCGGCAGGTTTTCCTGCCGCCCTGTCTCGAAAAGCCTTGGCGACCGGTCTTATTGCCCCGGCAGGACGCGGATGGCGTAGAGGTTGAGGCTGTTGCCCTCGCCGGTGATATCGCTGTTGATCACGATCTGGCCGGGCGAACTCGGCGCCAGACTGCGGTCGAAGGTGACCTTGAACAGCATGTCGATCCGCTCGTCATGCACGGTGAAGCGGTAACGGCCGCATTCGCCGAGCGAGGAGAAATTGCACTCGACGGCAAACTCCGTGGTCTTGCCGGGCTCCGCCTGCACGGTCAGCGCCAGGGTCGACGTCTTGCCGGAGAGTTCGGCGAGAACGGCGGCCGGGATCTCGATGGTGATGTCCCCAGCCGCGTCGGCGACTTGCGAGGTCAACAAGACACGCCGCCCGCCTTCGTCGTCCACAGGCTCGACCTTTGCCTGCGCCCCGGGCGCGATCGCGCCGGTTTCCGTCGGCTTGAAGACCTCCACCCAATCACCGGTGAATCCCTGCTGGGCACCCAGCGTCTGCAATCCGGCGGCGCCATCGAAGTTTTCGGAGGCAACCGATGCCGGAGGATTGGCGACATTGGTGTCGCGCTCGGCGGCGGATTTCAGGAGATCATTTGTCTGCACCCACCAGGCGGCGGCCCCGACTGCGGCTGCAAGCGTGAGGACCACCATGGTGAAAGACAAAAAGCGGCTGCGCTTGCGCCGGCGCTTGCGCGTATCTCCGCGGACCGTCGGCGCAAGGCCCGCCGCTTCGCCAGCATCCGCCGTGCTCTCGGCCGCTGCGCGCGTCGACACCACTGGACCGTCACGATCGGCGCGCAGACCGCCGAGACCACCGAGACCGCCGTCGCTCGCCGCCTGACGCGGCGCGTCAGCGGCAAAGCCGGGCTCCCGACGACCCGTTGCCGGGGCCTGTGGCTGGTTCTGCGGCGGTGTCTGGGTCTGGGGTTGAGGTTGGGCCTGCGCCGGGGGCTGCGACCGGACTTGCGGCTCGACCCGCGGCTGT
>NZ_JTLA01000104.1:0-51595 GCF_000799055.1 Ensifer sp. ZNC0028 | reverse complement strand
TCTCCCCGCGAGCGGGGAGAAGGTGGCCGGCAGGCCGGATGAGGGGGCAGTTTCCGACGACAGCGCCCAAGCGCTCACGAGCCCGCAGCCGCCTTCTCGATCGCCGGCAGCAGACCGGTTTTCACGCTATTTTCGTCGAACGGGCCGACGCGCTTGTAGAGGATCGTGCCGTCAGCGCCGACGAGATAGGATTCTGGGATACCGTAGACGCCCCAGTCGATCGCTGCCTTGCCGCGCGGATCGACGCCGATGGCGGAGAAGGGATTGCCGAGTTCGCCGAGGAACCTGAGCGCGTTTTCGTTCTGGTCCTTGTAGTTGATGCCGACGACGGTCAGCCGCGGATCCTTCGACAGTTCCAGGATGAAGGGATGCTCCTGCCGGCAGGGCACGCACCAGGAGGCCCAGACGTTGACGAGCGTCAGCTTGCCCTTGATCGCCGCATCGGTCAAAGCCGGCATCGGCTGGCCGTCACGGGTGGCGCCTTCGAGCACCGGCATGTCGAGCTTCGGGGCCTTGGTGCCGATCAGCGCCGAGGGGATTTCGCTCACATCCTTGCCGGAATTGAGCTGGCTCCAGAAGATCGCGGCAAGCGCAGCGAAGATGATCAGCGGCAGCGCCGCCAAAATGTAGCGCATCGGCCCAGGCTTACGCTCCTCGCCGCGCGGGGCGGGGATGTTTCTCATGGCGTTTCTCCCGGGGCGTGACCGGCGGAGCGCCGGCGGATGCCGGAAGCCTCAAGTTCGGCCAGTTCGCGACGGCGGGCGCGACCGTCGAAAACGACCCAGGCGATCAGCCCGAGCACCGTCACCGTCGCGATGCCGTAGCTTGTGAAAACATAGGCGGCGTGGCTCATCATTACGCGCGGGCTCCCCGTCCGGCAGCACGGGCCGCGAGACGCCTGAGTGCTGTGACGCGCCGACGCAGGATTTCATTGCGCATGGCGGCGATGTGCAGCGTGAAGAACAGCAGCGTAAACGCGATCGCCATCACGATCAGCGGCCGCAGGAATTCCGGATCGATCGTCGGCCCGTCGAGCCGCATGACGCTCGCCGGCTGGTGCAGCGTGTTCCACCATTCGACCGAGAACTTGATGATCGGGATGTTGACGAAGCCGACCAGGACCAGAATGGCCGAAACCTTGGAGGACCGGGCGGGATCGTCGATCGCGCGGTTGAGCGCCATCAGCCCGAGATACATGAGAAACAGCACGAAGACCGAGGTCAGCCGCGCGTCCCAGACCCACCAGGTGCCCCACATCGGCTTGCCCCAGAGCGAGCCGGTGACGAGCGCCAGGAAGGTGAAACAGGCACCGATCGGCGCTGCAGCGCGCGAGGAGACGTCGGCAAGCGGATGGCGCCAGACGAGCGTACCGAGGGCGGCGAGGGCCATCACCGAATAACACATCATCGACAGCCAGGCGGCCGGCACGTGCACATACATGATGCGCACCGTCTCGCCCTGCTGGTAGTCGCCTTCCGTCGTGAAGGAAAGCCAGACGCCAGCAACGAAGAACAGCGCCGTCAACCCGGCAAGCCAGGGCAGCAGACGGTCGGCCAACGCCAGGAACCGCGTCGGGTTGGCGAGATCGCTGAATTTGCGGATGGCCAGGCTGTTTTCGCTCATGTTGGCTCTTTAACGCTTAAGGCGCCCGGCTGCAATTGATCCGCGTCAATCGCCCGATCACGATCGAGTTGGAGCGCGGACCATAAAGGTGTTCGATCTGAACAGTTTAGCGCCAAATCCATGGGAACGCCGCAAACACTTTCGCCCGTTCTGGCGCGATTGCGTCAATCGGACGCGTGCCGAAGGGCGGCAGCGGCGGCGACCGGGCCGATGACGGCAAAGAACAGGGTGATCGCCGCAAGGATCATCAAAGGCGGCAGGAACGGCGCCGGATCTTCGATCGCCGCATAGACGGCGCTGACGCCGAAGATCAGCACCGGGATCGCCAGCGGCAGCACCAGGATCGATACCAGCAGCCCCCCACGCGGCAAAGACACGGCAACGGCCGCACCCACTGCACCGATGAAGGTGATCGCCGGCGTGCCGATCAGAAGCGTCAGCATGGTGGCGCCGATGGCGATCTCGCTCATGTTCATGAAGAGCCCGAGCAGTGGCGAGGCGATCACCAGCGGCAGGCCGGTCGCCGCCCAATGAGCCGCGCATTTGACGAAGACGGTGGCAAGCAGCGGCATTTCCTGCATCAGCATCAGGTCGAGCGAGCCATCGTCGCGCTCGGCCTGGAACAGCCGATCGAGACCGAGCAGCGAGGCGAGCAGCGCCCCAATCCAGAGAATGGCGGGTCCGATGCGCGAAAGCAGGTTCAGGTCCGGACCGACGCCGAAGGGAATGACAGCCACCACCGTCATGAAAAAGAGCACGCCGATCATCGCCCCGCCGCCGGCGCGGATCGACAATTTGAGATCGCGGAAGAAGAGCGCGATCATAGCGGCAGTGTCCGGTTGGGCACGGGCGCGTTTTCCGGCAATGGGCGTCCAGGCATCGCGTCCCTATGCATCATGCCAGTGGTCTCCCGCCAGATGCTCGAACCCCGTCATGTGCAGTTCCTTCTTGCGGTCGAGCCCGAGCGGCTGGTGGGTCGCCGCAATGACGATGCCGCCCTTGCCAAGATGTGCCTTCACCAGGTCGGCAAACAGCCGGTCGGCGCCGGCGTCAAGGGCTGCTGTCGGCTCGTCGAGGATCCAGATCGGCCGATAGGCAATGAGCAGCTTCGCCATCGCCATGCGCCGCTGCTGTCCGGCCGAGAGATAGCCGAAGGGCAGATGAGCGATATCCGGCAAGCCGACCGCTTCGACGGCCTCGGTGAGCGTCGCGCCCTTCCCCTCTGGTGAATCACCCATGAAGTCCCGCCAGAAGGAGAGATTTTCCGCGACGGTCAGTTCGCGCTTCATCGCGTTGCGGTGTCCGAGATAGTGGCTGAGCTCGGATGGATGGGCTATTTCCGGGGGGCCATTCTCAAGTTTCAGATGCCCGCTTTCGGGCCTCAACAACCCCGCCAGAACCCGCAGCAAAGTCGACTTTCCCGACCCGTTCGGGCCTGTCACGACAAGGGCTTCCGAGGCGTCGAGAACAAAGGAAATATCGTTAAAAATCAGATCCTCACCGCGCTTCGCGCTCAACCCTTCAGCCATGAGGCGCATGAACTATCAGCTTCCCTTCACTCTCCTTGTCGCAGGGCAAAAAAAGTCCCCTTTCGACCTTCGTTGCTCTGGCACGTTTTGGAGAAATTATCTATAAGGCGGCCAACACGCCAGCGGTCGGCGTGAATTTCATCCAAGCGCCGAACATGGAAAGAATTTCCACGTACGGACAGCGGAAATGGCCGCACCCGCATCCCAATTCGCGCTTCACAGGCGCTCGGGCGTTCGTACGTCAGTTTTTGGCGATCAGACGGAACGGGGTATTATCCAGTGTCCAAGTCCCTAGATAGCTTCAATTGTCGCTCCACGCTCACCGTCAACGGTGTGGACTACGTCTATTACAGCCTGCCCAAGGCTGAGGCGAACGGTCTCGCCGGCGTATCCAAGCTTCCCTACTCGATGAAGGTTCTGCTCGAGAACCTGCTGCGCAACGAAGATGGCCGCTCCGTCACCAAGAAGGACATCGAGAACATTGCCGCCTGGCTCAACGACAAGGGCACGGCTGAAAACGAAATCGCCTACCGCCCGGCCCGCGTGCTGATGCAGGACTTCACCGGCGTTCCGGCCGTCGTCGACCTCGCAGCGATGCGCGACGCCATGGTCTCGCTCGGCGGCGACCCGGAGAAGATCAACCCGCTCGTTCCCGTCGACCTCGTCATCGACCACTCCGTCATCGTCGACGAATTCGGCACGCCGAACGCCTTCGCCCGCAACGTCGAACTCGAATACGAGCGCAACGGCGAGCGCTACCGCTTCCTGAAGTGGGGCCAGCAGGCATTCAAGAACTTCCGCGTCGTGCCTCCGGGCACCGGCATCTGTCACCAGGTCAATCTGGAGTATCTGGGCCAGACCGTCTGGACCCGTGAAGAAGATGGCGAAATCACCGCCTACCCGGATACCTGCGTCGGCACCGACAGCCACACCACCATGATCAACGGTCTCGGCGTTCTCGGCTGGGGCGTCGGCGGTATCGAGGCGGAAGCCGCGATGCTCGGCCAGCCGGTCTCCATGCTCCTGCCCGAGGTCATCGGCTTCAAGCTGACCGGCAAGCTCAAGGAAGGCGTTACCGCGACCGACCTCGTGCTCATGGTCGTCCAGATGCTGCGCAAGAAGGGCGTTGTCTCGAAGTTCGTCGAATTCTTCGGCCCGGGCCTCGACAACATGACGCTCGCCGACCGCGCCACCATCGGCAACATGGGCCCGGAATACGGCGCGACCTGCGGCTTCTTCCCGGTCGACAGCGAAACCATCAACTACCTCACCATGTCCGGCCGCGAAGAGAGCCGCATCGCTCTCGTCGAAGCCTATTCGAAGGCGCAAGGCATGTGGCGCGACGGTGACGGCTCCGAGCTCGTCTTCACCGACACGCTCGCACTCGACCTCGGCGACGTCGTTCCGGCCATGGCTGGTCCGAAGCGTCCGGAAGGCCGCATCCCGCTCGAAAACATCGCCTCGGGCTTCGCAACTGCACTTGAAGGCGACTACAAGAAGCCGGGCCAGCTTTCGAACCGCTACGCCGTCGAAGGCACCGATTTCGATCTCGGCCACGGCGACGTTGCCATCGCCGCGATCACGTCGTGCACCAACACCTCCAACCCGTCGGTCCTGATCGCTGCCGGCCTTCTCGCCCGCAATGCGGTCGCCAAGGGCCTGAAGTCCAAGCCCTGGGTCAAGACCTCGCTCGCACCGGGAAGCCAAGTCGTCGGCGAATACCTCGCCAAGTCCGGCCTGCAGAAGGACCTCGACGCGCTCGGCTTCAACCTCGTCGGCTTCGGCTGCACGACCTGCATCGGCAACTCCGGCCCGCTGCCGGCGCCGATCTCGAAGACGATCAACGACAAGGGCCTGATCGCCGCCGGCGTTCTCTCGGGCAACCGCAACTTCGAAGGCCGTATCTCGCCGGACGTCCAGGCGAACTACCTCGCTTCGCCGCCGCTCGTCGTCGCCTACGCGCTTGCAGGTTCCGTCCAGAAGGACCTCACCAGCGAGCCGCTCGGCGAAGACAAGGACGGCAAGCCGGTCTTCCTCAAGGACATCTGGCCGACCTCCAAGGAAATCCAGGAGTTCATCTTCAAGTACGTCACCCGCGAACTCTACGCGACCAAGTACGCCGACGTGTTCAAGGGCGACGAAAACTGGCAGGCCGTTCAGGTTCCTCCGGGCCAGACCTACGCCTGGGACGACGGTTCGACCTACGTGCAGAACCCGCCCTACTTCGTCGGCATGGGCAAGTCCGGTTCGGGCATCTCCGACATCAAGGGCGCCCGCGTGCTTGGTCTCTTCGGCGACAAGATCACCACCGACCACATCTCGCCGGCCGGTTCGATCAAGGCTGCCTCGCCGGCTGGTGCCTACCTCATCGGTCATGGCGTCGGCGTTGCCGACTTCAACCAGTACGGCACGCGTCGTGGCAACCATGAGGTGATGATGCGCGGCACGTTTGCCAACATCCGCATCCGCAACCACATGCTCGGCCCGAACGGCAAGGAAGGTGGCTACACCATCCACTATCCGTCGAAGGAAGAGATGTCGATCTACGACGCTGCCATGCAGTACAAGGAAGAGGGCGTTCCGCTCGTCATCTTCGCCGGCGTCGAATACGGCAACGGCTCGTCGCGCGACTGGGCTGCCAAGGGCACCAACCTGCTCGGCGTCAAGGCCGTCATCGCGCAGTCCTTCGAGCGTATCCACCGCTCGAACCTCGTCGGCATGGGCGTCATTCCCTTCGTCTTCGAAGAAGGCACGACCTGGGAATCGCTGGGCCTCAAGGGCGATGAGATCGTCACGATCGAAAACCTCGCCAACGTCCAGCCGCGCGAAAAGCGCGTTGCCAAGGTCACCTATGGCGACGGCAGCGTGAAGGACGTGCCGCTGGTCTGCCGTATCGATACGCTCGATGAAGTGACCTACGTCAACAACGGCGGCATCCTGCAGACGGTTCTGCGCGACCTCGCTGCTTAATCGCGCGAGCGCAGACAAGACTCTTGAGCCGGGACGCCGAAAGGCGCCCCGGCTCTTTCTTTGAGGTGCAACTGCCGCGATCCGGCTGCTAGATCGCACTCACTTGCCACCTCACTCCAACGTGACTTCCCGTTGATGCAGGGGCGTCGTATGTAGTGAACTCCCCCACAAGGAGTAGGCCGACGGCCGGTAACGAAGTGACGCCATGACATCCGCAGACCGTTCTTTCATTCGTCCTGTTGCACTGGCTCTCGGGCTGCTCGCAGCCGCCAGTACCCCCGTCGGGGCGCAGGAGAAACAGGCGGTCAAGGGCGTTGTCGAGCTGTTCACCAGCCAGGGCTGTTCGTCCTGTCCGCCGGCGGATGCGGCGCTGAAGTCGCTGGTCGACGAAGGCGATGTGGTGGCGCTCGCCTATCACGTCGACTACTGGAACTATCTCGGCTGGGCCGACACGCTGGCATCGAAGGAAAACACCGAGCGGCAATATGCCTATGCGCGCATGCTCGGTCGCAACGGCGTCTACACGCCGCAGGCGATCCTGAATGGCCGCGACCATTTGAACGGCGGCAACCTGCAGGCAATCAAGACGCGGCTGGAAACGATGAAGGCGGAAGGCAAGGGGCTTGCCGTTCCCGTCGACGCCAAGATCCTCGGTGAAGAAATCCAAATCACCGTCGGCAGCGGCATCGGCAAGGCCAATGTCGTCGTCGTCTATTTCGATCGCGCCAAGATCGTGAAGATGGAAAAGGGGGAAAACAGCGGCAAGGAAGTCCCCTATTGGCATGCGGTGCGTGACATTCAGACGATCGGCATGTGGGACGGCCAGCCTGCGACCTTTACGCTGCCGGCGACGGTGCTGACCGAGCGCCCCGGAAACAGCGGCTGCGCGATCCTGCTGCAATCGATGAAGGACAAGGAAACGCCGGGCGCCATCATCGGCGCTGCGGCCGTGCTCGCCGGCCCTCAGGGCAAATTGTAGGGACGGCGAAGCGCAAGGGGTTGGTTCGGCCCGGCAGCATCGAGGGGCTGGGGCTGAGGGTTCGAAGTTACCGGACCGAACCGGCCATAACTGCGTTCGGTGAACTCCCGCAGCATGACGATCTGACCGGACATACGGTGGCAACGACTCTGTCCGTCAGCGCCCGCGAGTTTTGCGATGAATTGGGGCGCCGGTTTGACTGAAATGGGGCAGAGGCAAGAAATGACCTCACCGTCCCATGGCTTCCGGCTTGCTTTTCGGCTCGTGTCAGGCACACTGTAATCGTTCTGTCACAACAGAAGGCCGGATTGCCGATGACCGATGAGCCGGATTTGCCGCAAGGCGAGGCGCGCCATCAGCGCGAGACCACCTCGGAAGTGGTCGTCGATCTTCACGAATACAAGAACGCCAAGAACGCTCCCCCCATCACTTTCCATCGCCGCGAATTGGACCAGATCCTGTGGGTTTACGGCCGCATGGTCGGCGAAGGCGAGTGGCGGGACTATGCCATCGACCACTTGAGGGACCGCGCGGTCTTCTCAGTGTTCAAGCGTTCGGGCGAAATGCCGCTCTACCGGATCGAGAAGAACCCGAAACTGGCCGCGAAACAGGGCGCCTATAGCGTACTGAACATTCACGGCACGATCCTGAAACGCGGCCACGAGCTCGCCCAAGTGCTCAAGGTATTCGACAAGGTGCTGAGGCTGGTGGAAACCTGACCACCCGGGAAAGGGTGCGATCAAGGCGCACGCCGACGTCACAGGCGGCAACGGCACGATTTGCGTATGCGCGCTGCGAGCGCGCTTCGCCGACCGAGACCCTTCAGCAAGCGACGATCACTGGTAGAGCGTATCCGGATAGATGTCTTCCGGCGGGTCGGTCGCCTGTCCCTCGCCGAGCGCGAGTTGCATGATCGTCGTGTCGAGCCAGCGGCCGTGCTTGAAGCCGGTCGCTTTCATCGTGCCCTGGAGTTCGAAGCCGAGCGACCGGTGTACGGCGATCGAGGCCGGATGGGCACCGCCGATCACCGCGACCATCTGGCGGAAGCCGAGCTCCGTGCAACGCCGGACGAGTTCGACCAGCAGCGCCTTGCCGGCGCCCTTGCCGCGCGCTTCCGGCGCCAGGTAGATGGAATCCTCGACCAGGAAGCGATAGGCCGTGCGCGTGCGGAAACCGGATGCGTAGGCATAGCCGATGATCGTCCCGCCCTCGTCTACCGCGACCATGTAAGGGTAGCCGTTGCCGATGATCGTTTCGAACCGGGCCCGCATCTCCTTTTCGGATGGCGGGTTGATCTCGTAGGTCGCGACGCCGTGCAACACGGACTCGCGATAGATCTCGGTGATGACGGGAAGATCGGCCAGGGTGGCGTCGCGCAGGGTCAGGGACATGGCTTTAGACTTGATCCCAAGGTTTCGTCGTCCTTTCACTCCCACGGAGCCCGGACGCTTTCAAGCTGCTTCAAGAAACAAAAAAGGCGGCCGAAGCCGCCTTTTCCGTCTGCTGTTCAGACTTAGTTGTTCCGGTTGCCCATGAACTGGAGCAGGAACATGAACAGGTTGATGAAGTCGAGGTAGAGCGTCAGCGCGCCCATGATCGCCTTGCGGCCGGCAACGGTGCTGTCATCGGCTTCAAAGTACATTTCCCTGATCTTCTGCGTGTCGTAGGCGGTGAGGCCTGCGAAGATCAGCACGCCGATCACGTTGATCGCGAAGGCGAGCGCCGAAGAGCCAAGGAAGATGTTGACGATCGACGCGATGATGACGCCGAACAGACCCATGATCAGGAACGAGCCCATGCCGGACAGGTCCTTCTTCGTGGTGTAGCCGTAAAGCGACAGGGCTCCGAACGAAGCTGCGGTCACGAAGAACGTCTGAACGATGCTCTGGCCGGTGTAGATCACGAAGATCGACGACAGCGACAGGCCCATCAGGGCGGCATAGATCCAGAACGTCGTCTGCGCGGCAGAAACGCTCATGCTATTGATGCGGAAGCTCATGAAGAACACGAGTCCCAGCGGCGCCAGCATCACCACCCACTTCAGCGGGCTCGTGTAGATCGCAGCACCGAAGGCAGTCAGCTGGCCATCCGAAAACGCCATCTGGAAGGCCAGGTAGGCCGCGACGCCAGTGATCGCCAGACCAAGCGCCATCAGGTTGTAGACCTTCAGCATGTATGCGCGAAGGCCTTCGTCAATCACGGCACCCGCCTGAGCGCCGGCGGGCGACATTCGGGTTTGGTAATTTCTCAGATCAGCCATTGTTTCCTCATTCAAGCTCCGGTGGATGTTACGGTGTCGGGCGGCGAGTATCGCCCTGGAAGATGAGCTTCCACGCCCAGGCGCCGCTGCGGAGCTCCAGCATGCCTGTGGACAAATATGATGCCGAAACCCGCTGCACACAAGACCCGGCACTCCCGGATTCCGTTGCACCGGACCGATTCAGTCCGGTGCAATAGGGATTTACGGTTAACTCGGCCCGGTCAAAGTTCGCGCAGGACGGGCGCCGCCTTCTGCCCGAGAATGCGCCATGTACCGGCAAGTCCGATGCCGACCGTCATCACCAGCGCCGCTACAACCGTCACGATCGCCACGTCGGGCAGGAAGCTCGAGGGTAGCGTCATGATGCGGTTGACGACGAACCAGGCGGCGATACCGCCGGCAAACAGCGCAAAAACGGCGGTTGCAAGACCGAGGATTGCGTATTCGTAGCTGAAGGCCTTGATGAGCGTCACCCGCGTTGCCCCCAGCGTCTTCAGGACGACCGCGTCATGGACGCGCGCCCGGTTGCCGGCAGCAAGCGCGCCGGCCAGCACCAGCACGGAAGCGACCAGCGCCACGGCCGCCGCCGCCCGGATCGCCGTTGCCAGCTGTCCGAGCAGACCATTCACAATGTCGAGAGCGTCCTTCACCCGCACGCTGGTGATCGTCGGATAGGCATTGGTGACGGCCTTCAGGACCGCCGCCTCCTCTTCCGGCGTCGCCGACGGATCGATCACCGTCGCCAGCCAGGCATGCGGCGCGCCGGCAAAGGTATTCGGCGAGAACACCATGACGAAGTTGATCGACAGCGATTCCCACTCGACATTGCGGAAATTGGCGATCTTGGCGGTGATGTTGCGGCCGAGCACGTTGACGGTGACCGTATCGCCGATCTTCAGGCCGAGTTCGCCGGCCTCCTCGGACGAGAAGGAAACCAGGGGTTCGCCGCTGTAGTCGGCCGGCCACCAGGTGCCCTCGGACAAGGTCGAGTTCTCCGGCTTGTTCTTGGCGTAGGTGATGCCGCGGTCGCCGCGCAGCACCCATTGTCCTGCGGGCGGCACGTTGCGGCTGTTCACGTCCTCGCCGTTGAAGGCGGTGATGCGGCCGCGCAGCATCGGCACCTCGATGACCTTGCCCTTCGGGATCGCCTGGTTCAGCACCGAACGGAAACCTTCGATCTCGCTGCCCTGGATATCGACGAAGAAGAAGTTCGGCGCGCGCTCCGCCATGCTGCCGGTGAGTTCGCGGCGCAGGTTGCCGTCGATCAAAGCCAGCGTCACGAGCAGCGCAAGCCCGAGGCCGAGCGACAGCACCACCGAGGAGGTCAGCGCACCCGGACGGTGAATGTTGCCGATCGCCAGCCTGAGAGCCGGCGAATTGACCCGCGGGCTGCGGCGCGCGAGCCAGGCGATCGCCAGCGCAACGGCCCGAAGCACGATGAAGGCGAAGGCGATCGCGCCGAGGAAGACGAGCGAAATGTAGCGGTCGTAGGCCGTAAAGATCGCCAGCCCTGCGAGCGCGGCAAGGCACGCAACGGCACCGAGCAGATAGGGCCATGCCGGAAAGCCCGAGGGGTCGAAGCCCTGCTGGCGGAAGAGCGCCGTCGCCGGAATGGCGCGCGCCCGGCCGAGCGGCAGGATGGCGAAGGTCAGCGCCGTCAGCACACCGAACAGCGCGGCAAGCCCGAGTGCCCCCGGATAGAGATGGAAAGCGGTCGAAATCGGCAGCAGGTCGGCCAGGAATTGCGCCGCGACAAAGGGGATCAGTGCCCCGAGCACAAGCCCGATGACGATGCCGATCAGGGCGATCATCAGGATCTGCGCGAGATAGATCATCGCCACCAAGGCGGCAGGCGCGCCCAGACATTTGAAGGTCGCGATCACGCTGCGTTTGGCATCGAGATAGGCGCGCACCGCATTGGCGACGCCGACGCCGCCAACGATCAGCGCCGTCAGGCCGACAAGCGTCAGGAACTGCGAGAAGCGGGTGATGTTGGCCGTCAGCGCCGGTGCCGCGTTGCCGCTGGTGCGGATCGACCAGCCGGCGGCCGGCTGGCTTTTCTCCGCCTCGGTGCGAATGGCGGCGACCCCTGCCGGGTCGGCAAGCTTCACCTTGTATGTGTGCTCGACGAGGCTTCCGGTCTGCACCAGTCCCGTCGCCGCCAGGGCTTCTTCCGAGATCATCAGGCGCGGCGCGAAGCCGAAGCCGTCGGAAAGCGCGTCCGGCTCGCGTGTGATCGTGCCGGCGATCCGGACACGGGCGTTGCCGAGAAGGATTTCGTCTCCGACCTTGACGTCGAGGCGGTCGAGCAGCAGAGGCGCCACGACCGCACCGAAGACGTCGCCGTCACGGGCGATGAGGTCGTGCAACGGCCGGTCGGGTTCGCTTTCCAGCGTGCCGTAGAGCGGATAGGCCGCATCGACGGCCTTCAGTTCCACCAGGGCCTGGTTGGAACCATCGGGCAACCGCGCCATCGATCTGAGGCCAGCGGAAACCGCAACGGTTCCAAAGCCATCGAGATAGGCGCGCTCTTCGGCCGTTGCGACACGATTATTGAGCTCGAAGCGGATATCGCCTGCGAGCAGTTCCTGCCCTTGCGAGGCGATCGTCGCGGTGATCGATTGCGACAGCGAGTTGACGCCGGCAATCGCCGCGGTCCCGAGCGCAATGCAGGCGAGGAAGATGTAGAAGCCCTTGAGCCCGCCGCGCATTTCACGCAGCGCCAGCCTGAGGGCAAGCAGCGGCCGCAGCCGTACCGAAGGCGCGCCGATCATGCGGAGGCCGCCTGCTGAACCGGCGCCACCGCCACGGGGTCCGCCGCACCGCCGGCAACGATCTCGCCCGAGCGCACCCGTACCTGCCGCGCGCAACGGTCCGCAAGGGCGGCATCATGAGTCACGAGCACGAGTGTCATGCCACGGTCACGCTGTTCGGCGAAAAGCAGGTCGGCGATCTGCCGTCCGGTTTCGGCGTCGAGGTTACCGGTCGGTTCGTCGGCGATCAGAAGCTTCGGCGAGGGCGCAAGCGCCCGTGCGATCGCAACGCGCTGCTGCTCGCCGCCCGAGAGCTGGCCGGGATAGTGGCTGAGCCGCTCGCCCAGGCCGACGGCGACAAGCTCCTTGCGCGCAATCTCGAAGGCGCCGGGGACATTGGCAAGCTCAAGCGGCACGGCGACGTTTTCGAGCGCCGTCATGTTGGGAATGAGGTGGAAGGACTGGAAAACGATGCCGATATTGCGTCCGCGAAAGTCCGCGACCCGGTCCTCGTCGAGCCGGTGCAGCGGCGTGCCGTCGATAACGATCTCGCCGCGATCCAGCCGCTCGAGCCCGGCAAGCACCATCAGCAATGTCGACTTGCCCGAACCGGACGGGCCGACGATGCCGACGGATTCTCCGGCATCGATCGTCAGGCTCATACCCTTCAGCACATGCACCGAGGCGGCCGCCTCGCCCAGCGTCAGATCCGCGTTTTTAAGTTCGATGATGGTGCTGGCCAAGCGAAACAACCCTATATGAAACGAAGTGGGGAACAGAAACGGCATTCGGGATTTAGGAACAGGCCCATGGCATTAAAAGGATTTCAACGGGTTTTCTTGGCACTGATGATGACATTTGCGTTATCATGCACGGCACGCGCCGAGACGATCAGCCTCATCGGCTTCGGCGACAGCCTGATGGCGGGTTATCAGCTCCCGCCGGAGGACGCCTTCCCGGCCCGGCTGGAAAAGGCGCTGAAGGAAAAGGGCTTCGACGTGACGATCGCGAACGCTGGCGTTTCCGGCGACACGAGTTCCGGCGGTCTTGCCCGCATCGACTGGTCGGTGCCGGATGGCACCAAGGGCGTGATCCTCGAGCTCGGCGCCAATGACGCGCTGCGCGGCATTGCGCCTGAAGAGACCCGCAAGAACATCGAGGCGATGATTACCCGATTGAAGGACCGCGGCATCGCCGTGCTGCTGGCCGGCATGATGGCGCCGCCGAACATGGGCGCAGACTACGCCGCCCGCTTCAACCCGATCTATCCGGAACTCGCCGAAAAATACGGGCTGGAACTCTATCCGTTCTTTCTCGATGGCGTGGTGACCGAGGCCAAGCTCAAGCTTGAGGACGGCATGCATCCCAATGGCGACGGCGTCGGCGTCATGGTCGAGAAGGCCCTGCCCGTCGTCGAACGGTTTCTGGCAACGCTGAATAAGACGGAGTGATGACATCGTCCACAGTTAAGACAACGTTAATATTCTGAAGCGTCAAATACCAGTTGCGTGCAGATGCGATGCGTGATTCGCTAAGACATCTGCAAGAGATTCGGGGAGCTCGCCATGCCGAGACTATTCACCGCCCTCGAAATTCCGCGCAATGCTGCAATGAGTCTTTCATTGCTGCGCGGAGGTCTTCCCGGAGCTCGCTGGATCGATGTGGAGAACTACCACATCACCCTGCGCTTCATCGGTGACGTCGACTGGCGCACCGCCGACGAGATCATCGACAAGCTCGATCGCATCGAACGTCCCGAATTCCAGCTGCAACTGACCGGCACCGGCGCCTTCGGCTCGAAGAAGCCGCATTCGGTCTGGGCCGGCGTCACCAATCATCCGGAAATGTATGCGCTGCAGGCCGAAATCGAGCGCATCTGCCAGCGGCTCGGACTGGGGCCGGACCCGCGCAAGTTCACCCCGCACGTGACGCTCGCCCGGCTGCGCTCCAGCCGTGTCGAAGACGTGGTCGAGTACCTCTCCGGGCGCGGCAACTTCATGACCTCGCTCTTCAACGTTTCCCGCTTCGTGCTGCTCTCGTCGCGCGATTCGGTCGGCGGCGGACCCTACCTGACGGAAGAGGTCTTCCCGCTTCATGAGGTGCGTTCGCCGAACCTTTCGAGCAACGACGAACATCCGGCCTCAAGCATCTGGTGAAGCGCCTCGAAGGCTTCCGGCCCGTCATAGTAGGGATCCGGCACGTCCCGGCTCTTGCCTGACGCATAGTCGAGAAAGAGATGCACCTTCTGTGCCGTGCCCGCAGGCGCGAGCCTTCTCAGCGTACGAACATTGTTCTCGTCCATGCCGAGGATGATGTCGAAATCGTCGAAATCTGCCGCCGCCACCTGGCGGCCACGCAACGCAGAAATATCGATGCCGTGCCGCCGCGCCGCCTGGATTGATCGCCGGTCCGGCGGATCGCCGATATGCCAGGCGCCGGTTCCCGCCGAATCGATCTCCAGCGCGACGGCCAATCCCTTTTGCTCCGCCAAGGCGCGGAGCACGCCCTCGGCAAGCGGCGACCGGCAGATGTTGCCGAGACAAACGAAAAGAACTCTGACCGGTTTCATGCTATTCAGATTCGAAGGCTGGAGACAGTGGACGCTTATACGCGACAGCTCGGCCTTCGAACAGACGGATGGGAGGAGACAAGCGATGGCAGCGGAGAAACTGGACGAGGCGGCGATTGCCGACAACCTGCACAAGATGGAAGGTTGGGTGCGGGCCGAAGACGGCAACTCGATCTGGAAGGCATTCCGCTTCAAGAACTTCGTCGAGGCCTTCGGCTTCATGACCGAATGCGCGATCGTCGCCGAGAAACTCAACCATCACCCGGAATGGTTCAACGTCTACAATCGCGTCGACGTGACGCTCACGACCCATGACGCCGGCGGATTGAGCGAACTCGACTTCAAACTGGCTGCGCGCATGGACAAAGCAGCGGCCGGCCGCATGCCCGATCATTTGAAATAGAACAGCCAATCCCCATATTGTGAAGCGCTGCAACAGCGGAAGCGGGACGATGGACGACATCAAGATCGGTGAAATTCTCTTGCCGGGCGAAGAATCCGAGCAGGAGCGGCGGGAAAAGCGCGTGAAGCGCCGCTTCTGGCCCACCTTTCGAAGGGCTGCCCGGCAGATCCCCTTCAGCCGCGACCTGGTCGCCGCCTACTACTGCGCCATCGATCCGAAGACGCCGACGCGCACCCGCGGCATCCTGCTTGCCGCCCTCGCCTACTTCGTGCTGCCGATCGATATCATCCCCGACGTGCTGGCCGTCGTCGGCTTCTCCGACGACGTGGCCGTCTTGACCGCGGCCTTTGCTGCGATCAGCGGGCAGATCAAGGAAACGCACTATACCAAGGCCGACGAGACACTGGCCGATACACCAGAGAGCTGACGTCGGACGCACGGCTGTCCGGTTGTGGCGCCCCATTCCCGCCCAAAAGTCAAACTCTTGCCCAATTCTTTGTGGCATACACATGCAAATGACGCCGGCCGCGCGATTTGGCGTGGCTGACGTCAAAGATTGGCTTGGGGCAGGAAACCTTCCGGAACGGCATTCCGAGGCAAGGCGCATCCGGCATCGAACCCGATTCGGCGAAGATGCGAAGCGGCGGTCGGAAAGCATTGCGCAACGGGGCAAACCGCTCCGTTTCGGGGCTAAAAGCCGAGGTTTTCGGCCATCGTTGACGGTTTGGTAACCTGAATTAAGTCAAAACAAATTCAAATGATGACTACGCGTCGCCCGTCTAACCTGTTTCGGGTGATCGAAGAGCAAGAAAAGCGGCAGGACCTCATGTTTGTAAGAAAGATCGCAACCGCAATCGCACTCGTTCTGGCGACCGCCAGCATGGCTGCCGCCCAGTCTCCGACGCGCATCCAGCAGTTCAACGCCTGGGGCGCCTATTCCTACAACGCCGGCGGCGGCAAGGTCTGCTACGTCCTCTCGGTTCCAAAGGAAAAGAGCCCGGCCGGCGTCGACCATGGCGACATCTTCTTCCTCGTCTCCCAGCGCCCGGGCCAGAACATCAGCTACGAGCCCCAGGCGATGATGGGCTATCCCCTCCAGGAAAACTCCAAGGTCAACGTCGTTATCGACGGCCGCACCTTCGTGATGTTCACCAAGGGCAACTCCGCCTGGGTCGAAAACGCAGCGGAAGAACCGGCCCTCGTCGCCGCGATGAAGAACGGCAAGGCCATGTCGGTCAACGCGAAATCGCGCAAGGGCACGACAACGTCCTACTCCTACTCGCTCTCGGGTATCTCCGCTGCGCTGAAGCAGATCGAGGCCTGCAAGTAATCACGGGACGACACGTCACGCGCAAAGGGCCGGCTGCAGAGCCGGCCTTTTGCGTTCACGGACCCTGCCGCGTGACTCCGGGCCAAAACAATGCTAAAGCCCGGCCCAACTTGAGAGCCTCCGCGCCCCGATTGGCCGCTTTCGATGGCTCGACCGATTTCAATTCGCGCATCAGGACGATTTCCGGACCCGCTCTCCGGACGGCCTCACGCCGTATGACAGGACATCATGAGCATGGCAGCCACTGAAATTCTGAACCGGGTGGAAATCGCCAAAGCGCCCCAAGTGCGCGCAGCCGTAGAGGCGGAAAAGCCATCGCTGATCGGTCTTCTGCGCGAGGACATGGCCAGGGCGCTGGTCGAAAAGGGCGTGCCGGAGCGCCAGGTCAAGATGCGCGTCAGCCAGCTCTGGCATTGGCTCTATGTACGCGGCGTCTCCGACTTCGACCATATGACGAACGTATCCAAGGACATGCGCGAGATGCTGAAGCAGCATTTCACCATCGCACGCCCGGAGATCGTCGAAGAGCAGATTTCCGGTGACGGCACCCGCAAGTGGCTGCTGCGCTTCCCGGCGCGCGGCGCCGGCCGTCCAGTCGAGATCGAGACCGTCTACATTCCCGAAGAAGGCCGCGGCACGCTCTGCATTTCGAGCCAGGTCGGCTGCACGCTCACCTGTTCCTTCTGTCACACCGGCACGCAGAAGCTGGTGCGCAACCTGACGGCCGAGGAGATCCTCGCGCAGTTGCTGCTTGCCCGCGATCGGCTCGGCGATTTCCCCGAGCGCGACACGCCGCAGGGTGCAATCGTGCCGGCCGAAGGCCGCAAGATTACCAACATCGTGATGATGGGCATGGGCGAACCGCTCTACAATTTCGAGCACGTCAAGACCGCGCTCCTGATTGCGTCCGACGGCGAAGGCCTGTCGCTTTCCAAGCGCCGCATCACCCTTTCGACCTCCGGCATCGTGCCGGAGATCTACCGCACGGGCGAGGAAATCGGCGTCATGCTGGCGATTTCGCTCCATGCCGTTCGCGACGACCTGCGCGACATGCTGGTGCCGATCAACAAGAAGTACCCGCTGAAGGAACTGATGGACGCCTGCCGCGCCTATCCGGGGCTTTCTAACGCTCGTCGCATCACCTTCGAATATGTGATGCTCAAGGACGTCAACGACAGCCTGGAAGACGCCAAGCAACTGGTGAAGCTGCTGAAGGGCGTGCCGGCGAAGATCAACCTCATCCCGTTCAACCCCTGGCCGGGCACCAACTACCAGTGTTCCGACTGGGAGCACATCGAGAAGTTCGCCGACTTCATCAACCAGGCCGGCTACGCCTCGCCGATCCGCACGCCCCGCGGCCGCGACATTCTCGCCGCCTGCGGCCAGCTGAAGTCGGAATCGGAACGCATGCGCAAGGTCGACCGCCTCGCCTTCGAGGCGATGATGATCGCCAACCACGGCGAAGACTGAGGCGCAGCGCCTGCTTGCGGTTCCTCCGCTCTGCCATCACCCATTGATGAAGAACTTTGATGGGTGATGCAGATCCTATCGATTGATTTCATGTCCCCGGTTTCCTAAGAAAGCGGGAAATCAATTCAGGAGGACAACCCATGCGCTCACTTCTCATCGCCCTTGCCGCCACGGTGGCATTCACTCTGCCCGCCCGTGCCGATGAGGTGACCGTCGCTGTGACCGCGATCGTCGAGCACCCGGCGCTCGACGCCGCCCGCGACGGCGTGAAGGATGCGCTGGCCGCCGCCGGCTACAAGGAAGGCGAGAACCTCAAGTTCCTCTACGAGTCGGCCCAGGGCAACCCGGCGACCGCCGCCCAGATCGCCCGTCAGTTCGCAGGCGAAGCCCCGAACGTGATCGTTCCGATCTCCACGCCGTCGGCCCAGGCGGTCGTCTCCTCGACCCGTGATATCCCGGTCGTCTTCACAGCCGTGTCCGACCCGGTCGGCGCGCAGCTGGTCAAGGACATGGACAAGCCCGGCGGCAACGTCACCGGCCTCTCCGACATGTCACCGGTTGCCGAGCACGTCGCCCTGATCAAGGAAATCCTGCCGAACGCCAAGTCGATCGGTTACCTCTACAATTCCGGCGAAGCCAACTCCGTTTCGCTGCTCGCGGTGCTGAAGACCGAAGCCGAAAAGGCCGGCCTGACCGTCGTCGAGTCCGCCGCGACCAAGTCGGCTGAAGTCCAGGGTGCTGCCCGCGCTCTCGTCGGCCGCGCCGATGCGATCTACGTACCGACCGACAACACGATCATCTCCGCGCTCGAAGGTGCCGTCGCCGTCGCCGAGGAAGCCAAGCTGCCGCTCTTCACCGCCGACACGGATTCCGTTGCCCGCGGCTCGCTCGCAGCCCTCGGCTTCAACTACTACGACGTCGGCAAGCAGACAGGCGAAATCGTCGTTCGCATCCTCAAGGGCGAAAACCCGGGTGACATCGGCGTCAAGGTTGCTGCCGGTTCCGACCTGGTGATCAACAAGAAGGCCGCCGAGAAAATGGGCGTCACCCTTCCGGAAAGTGTCGTAAAGCGCGCAACCCGCGTCGTTGAATAACGCTTTCGACCTTTTCAGGTTCAAGTTTGTTGCGTTTTGCCCGCCTCCGTTCCATACGGGGGCGGTTCGCTATGAGGGGCCCGATCCTTTGGATCTCGGGGCCGCTCCGAAAGTTCTGAGCCGCACATGCGCCGGCCTTGGGCCCCATGTGCCAAGCGGGAGCGTCGCGCCCATAACGACAACCACGCGCGACACGTAAAAAGAGGGTCTGGGGTTGAGTCTAATCGCTTTCTGGGGAGCCGTGGAACTGGGGCTGGTCTACGCCTTCGTCGCCCTTGGCGTCTTTCTCGCATTCCGGGTGCTCGATTTCCCCGACCTGACCGTCGATGGATCCTTTCCGCTGGGGGCAGCCGTCACCGCCGTGCTGATCATCGCCGGCGTCAACCCGTGGCTTGCGGCCTGTGTCGCCATGGTGGCGGGTGCCGCCGCCGGTATCGTCACGGCGATGCTCAACGTGCGCTTCAAGATCCTCAACCTGCTCGCCTCGATCCTGACGATGATCGCGCTGTTCTCGGTGAACCTGCGCGTCATGGGCAAGCCGAACGTCGCGCTGATCAATGCCGACACGATGCTATCGCCCTTCTACGGCCTGGGCTTGCGCGATTTCTACGTCCGGCCGCTGTTCATCGGCGTGCTCGTCGTCGTCGCCGTCATCATCGTCTGGCGCTTCCTTGAGAGCGATGCCGGCCTTGCGATGCGCGCCACCGGCGCCAATGCCCGCATGGCCCGCGCTCAAGGCGTCGATACCAACCGCCAGATCTATCTCGGCATGGCGATCTCCAACGCGCTCGTCGCCTTCGGCGGCGCGCTCTTTGCCCAGACCAACGGTTTCGCGGACGTGACCTCGGGCGTGGGCACCATCGTCGTCGGTCTTGCGGCCGTCATCATCGGCGAGACGCTGCTCGGCGCCCGCGGCATCCTGATCGCGCTCATCGGCTGCGTGCTCGGCTCGATCCTCTACCGCATCGCCATCCAGCTGGCGCTCTCGACCGACATGCTCGGGCTGCAGGCTTCCGACCTCAATTTCGTTACCGCAGCCCTCGTCACCTTCGCCCTCGTCCTTCCCCGCCTGCGTCGTGGAGGTGCGGCATGATCAGTGTCAACAATATCCAGGTCATCTTCGGCAAAGGCACGCCGCTGCAGAAGCAGGCGCTGAACGGCGTCAGCCTGACGATCGAGCAGGGCTCGTTTGTCACAGTCATCGGCTCCAACGGTGCCGGCAAGTCGACGCTGCTCGGCGTGCTCGCCGGCGACGTGCTGCCGAGTGCCGGCCAGGTGACGATCGGCAAGACCGACGTCAGCCGCAAGGGCACCGCCGCCCGCGCCGGCCTCGTCGCCCGCGTCTTCCAGGATCCGCTGACCGGAAGCTGCGGCGCGCTCTCGATCGAGGAAAACCTGGCGCTCGCCGCCAAGCGTGGCGAGGCACGCGGCCTCGCGGCCGCCCTCGGCCCGAAGCGCCGCGAGCATTTCCGCGAGCGCATCGCCGAGCTCAACCTCGGCCTTGAAAACCGCATGGGCGACCGCATGGATCTTCTGTCCGGCGGCCAACGTCAGGCGGTCTCGCTGGTCATGGCGACGCTTGCCGGCTCCGAAGTGCTGCTGCTCGACGAACACACGGCAGCGCTCGACCCTGGCATGGCCGAATTCGTGATGAACCTGACGCAGAAGATCGTTTCCGAGCGCAAGCTGACGACGATGATGGTGACCCACTCGATGCGCCAGGCGCTCGACTACGGCCACCGCACCATCATGCTGCACGGTGGCGAGATCGTGCTCGACGTCGCCGGCGACAGCCGCAAGGAACTGCAGGTCGAAGACCTCATCGCCATGTTCCGCCGCATCCGCGGCCAGACGCTCGACGACGACGCATTGCTCATCGGCTGATCCGGCCTGCTCGACAACTGTTGCTGCCCCTCATCTGCCTGCCGGCATCTTCTCCCCGTAGACACGGGGAGAAGAAAACCCGCGGCGATCGCTCGGTCCCCATCAGGCCTTTGCATAGGCCGCAATCGGCCAGTCCTCCAAGCTTGCCTGCATCACCAACGGTCCCGTTTCCCGCCGTACAGTGCGGCATGCGCTCTTCTCCCCGTCAGAACGGGGAGAAGATGCCGGTAGGCAGATGAGGGGCAAAGCTTCCGGTAAAAATTACCGCGCCGTCGTCATGAAGATCTTCACCGCGAACACCGAAAAGACGCCGGCGAAGCTGAAGTCCAGTGCCCGCATTACGCCCCTGTTGCGCTGCAGCCAGGAGGCAAGCCAGTCGGCAGTGAAGACGACCAGCATGTTCACCGGCATGCCGATGGTGATGAAGAACGCGCCGAGGAACAGAAGCTTGCCGGTGACCGAAGGATCGTCGGCGCTGACGAACTGCGGCAGGAAGGTCATGAAGAAGATGATGACCTTGGGGTTCAAGAGGTTCACCCAGAATCCGGCCGAGATGTTGGCAAGCGCCTTGCCTTCCGTCGGCTCGACCTTCTGCACCGAAATGCTGGAGCCGAAGCGGATCGCCTGGATGGCAAGCCACAGCAGATAGGCGGCACCGCCGGTCTTGAGGATGGCAAAGGCGGTCGGCGAAGCGGTGATCAGCGCCGAGATGCCGAAGGCGACGAGCAGCGTATGCACGACGATGCCGAAGCTGGTACCGAGCACGACGAAAAGGGCTGCCTTCTTGCCCTGGGCGAGGGCCCGGCTGATCGAAAGCGTCATGTCCGGGCCGGGCGTGGCTGCCAGAAGCAGCGTCGCAGCCGCGAAGGTCAGGAGGGTCGGCAGGCTGGGAATGAAGTCCATCATCGTTTCCTCGGCGCGGGGGGTCGCCTCCAGTAATCATGCGCCTGCGCTTTTGCCAGCGGATTCGCATCGTCAGGCGTTCTAGCGCTTGTATCGCCGCAGGTTCTGGCTAAAGTGCCGCAGATTTGCACGCGGCATCGCCGCCCTCCCCAAGACCAGACGGACGGAAACCATGGCATCGCATAAAGACGTGAAAAAGGTCGTTCTCGCCTATTCGGGCGGTCTCGACACCTCGATCATCCTGAAGTGGCTGCAGACCGAACTCGGCGCGGAAGTCGTCACCTTCACCGCCGACCTCGGCCAGGGCGAAGAGCTCGAGCCGGCCCGTAAGAAGGCCGAGATGCTCGGCATCAAGGAGATCTACATCGAGGACGTCCGCGAGGAGTTCGTCAAGGATTTCGTCTTCCCGATGTTCCGCGCCAACGCCGTCTATGAAGGCGTTTACCTGCTCGGCACCTCGATCGCCCGCCCGCTGATCTCCAAGCACCTGATCGACATCGCCAAGAAGACCGGCGCCGACGCGATCGCCCATGGCGCGACCGGCAAGGGCAACGACCAGGTTCGCTTCGAGCTTTCGGCCTATGCGCTGAACCCGGACATCAAGATCATCGCGCCGTGGCGCGACTGGTCGTTCAAGAGCCGCACCGACCTGCTCGAATTCGCCGAGAAGCATCAGATCCCGGTTGCCAAGGACAAGAAGGGCGAAGCGCCGTTCTCCGTCGACGCCAACCTGCTGCACTCCTCGTCCGAGGGCAAGGTTCTCGAAGACCCGGCACTGGAAGCCCCTGAATACGTGCACATGCGCACGATCTCGCCGGAAGCCGCTCCGGATCAGGCGACCGTCATCAAGATCGGCTTCGAGCGCGGCGACGCCGTCTCGATCAACGGCGTACGCCTGTCGCCGGCAACCCTGCTTGCCAAGCTCAACGAGTACGGCCGCGACAACGGCATCGGCCGTCTCGACCTCGTCGAGAACCGCTTCGTCGGCATGAAGTCGCGCGGCGTCTACGAGACCCCCGGCGGCACCATCCTGCTCTCCGCGCACCGCGCAATCGAGAGCATCACGCTCGACCGGGGTGCTGCCCACCTCAAGGACGAGTTGATGCCGCGCTACGCCGAGCTGATCTATTACGGCTTCTGGTTCTCACCGGAGCGCGAGATGCTGCAGGCCGCAATCGACAAGAGCCAGGAGCATGTTGAAGGCGAAGTGACGTTGAAGCTCTACAAGGGCAACGTCATGGTCATCGGCCGCGAGAGCGACAAGTCGCTCTACTCCGACAAGCTCGTCACCTTCGAGGACGACCAGGGCGCCTACGACCAGAAGGATGCCGCCGGCTTCATCAAGCTCAACGCGCTGCGCCTGCGCACGCTGGCCGCGCGCAACCGCTAAGACGACGCGTTTTGAAAAAAGAAGCCTCCGCGACCCGTTCGCGGAGGCTTTTTCATATGCAGGGCGAAGCGGTATCGATGCCGATGCCGCACCAGATTTCTACTCCGCCGCTTCCGAAAGCGGATCCTTGACCGGCACGGCGAGCGGCTGCGAGCGAACGTTGCGGCGATACCAGACATAGCTCAGGATGCAGACGAGGCCGAAGCATGGAATGATCGTGCCGAGCGCCAGCACCGGAGCGCCGACCGCCGCGGCGACCGCGCCACCAAGCAGCCCCGAGCCCATCTGGACGAAACCCATCACTGCCGACGCCGTGCCAGCGATGTCCGGAAACGGCGCCATCGCCGCCGTCATCATATAGGGCATGACGAAGGCGATGCCGAAGGCATAAATCCCGATCGGCAGCATGACCGAGAGGAAGCTCGGGGGCAGCATGTGCATGGTGTAGGCAAGGGCGAGGCTGGCCGCACCGATGAAGACGAGGCCGGCCGGCACCAGCGACTGCGGCGTGAAACGCCGCATCAGCAGCCGCACCACCACCGTTCCCGAAAAGAAAAGGCCCGACTGCATCAGCATGCCGACGCCGAACTCGGTCGGTGTCAGCCCCACTGCATTGATCAGTACGAAGGGCAGCATGGTCGCCCAGGCATAAAGTGCGCCGACCGCTCCGCCGATCACAAGTGTCGAGGAAACGAAGCGGCTGTCGCTCACCAACCGCCGATAGGCCGCAAGGATGGGCTTCAGGTGGCCCTTGGCCGGATCCGGGGTCGCGGTCTCGGCCATGAAAAACTGCACGGTGAGACAGGCCATGGCGGCAAAGCCGACCATCAGGAAGAAGATCGACTGCCACCCGAAGAGACCGAGCGCCAGGCCGCCAAGCGTCGGTGACACGGCGGGTCCGAGAGCCAGCATCATGCCAATCATGTTCATGATGCGTGCGGCTTCAGTCCCGGTGAACTGGTCGCGCACGATCGCACGCGCCACGGTCATCCCGACGGAGGCGCCGATGCCTTGCACCAGGCGGCCGGCCAAAAGCACCGCGACGGAAGGCGCAAAGGCCGCCATCAGGCTGCCGACGAGGTAGATGGCCATGAAGATCAGCGTCGCGCGCCGGCGTCCGATCACGTCGGAAAGCGTACCCGAGACAAGCTGGGCGAAGGCGAAACCCGCAAAATAGAGCGACAGCGTCATCTTGATCGCCGCTTCGCTGGAGGAGAAGGCCCGCACCAGTTCCGGCATCGCCGGCGTATAGAGCGCCATGGAAACGGGCCCGAGCGCCACTAGGAAGGCGCCGATGATGCTCGTGCGCCGCTCGCTCATGCGACGCGTCATTGCGCGGCTCCGACCCGAACCTCGGCCTTCTCCGCTGTATCCTTGCCGGCAAGGCACGGATCGAGCTGACGCAGATTGTCACGCAGGATGCGCAGGTTGGAACAGAGAAGCGCGCGCGCTTCCGCATCCAGCCCCTCGGTATAGGCATCCATCATTTCGCGAAGCCCGGTCATCAGCTCGTTGAGCAGCGGACCCGCCTTTTCGGTGATGATGACATTCTTGGCGCGACGATCCGCCGGATCGGGAACACGGGCGACGAGCCCGTTCGTCTCCAGCCGGTCGAGATAGGCCGACAGCGTCATCGGCTCAATGCCCATGCGCGTTGCGATTTCGGCCTGTTTGATGCCCTCGGTAAGCGCCGCCTGGATCAGGGTGCGCGCCTCGCCGGGTGTGATGCCCAGGTCCATGGCATTGACCTTGCGGTCGAAGGCCCCGCGCAAGAGGCGCGAGACATCGGTCAGAAGCATCCCAATAGTTTCGGATTCTAGCTTGAAGGGCATCATGATCGTTCACAGGTGATATAATAAGTTTTACTTATCATAGCATCTGATAACGTTCAACGCGGCAAACCATCTTTCCCTTACCAGTTTAACGGTAAAACCCGCAAGGATTCAACGTATTACCTTCGCATTCACGCATGGAGCCGTCTTGGCTGTATCTCAGCCCTCGAGCTCCTCGCGCAGCATCTCGAGCTCCAGCCATTCCTCTTCCATGCGAGCGAGGTCGGCACGCAGCTTTTCCAGTTCCTGTGCCAGTTTCGCAAAAGCATTTGGATCTTTTGTGAAGAGGTTGGGATCCGCCATCTTTTCTTCGCGCTTGGCAGCCTCGGCCTCCGCCTTGGCGATCTCCTTCGGCAGGTTTTCGAGCGCGAACTTCTGCTTGTAGGAAAGCTTGCCCTTGGCAGCCTTCGGCGCTTCGGCCGTGGGTGCGGCTGCATCGGCCTTGGCTTTCTCCGCCTTCTCGGCCTTGCGCTTCTCCTCGATCGCGCCCTTGCGCTGCGCCATCATGTCGGAATAGCCGCCGGCATACTCGATCCAGCGCCCATCCGGCGCCTCCGGATTGGCTGGTGCGATCGTCGAGGTGACGGTGCGGTCGAGGAAGTCGCGGTCGTGGCTGACGAGGATCACCGTTCCGGCAAAGCCGGCAACGATCTCCTGCAGCAGGTCGAGCGTCTCGATGTCGAGATCGTTGGTCGGCTCGTCGAGGATCAGAAGGTTCGTCGCCCGCGCGAGAATGCGCGCCAGCATCAGCCTTGCGCGCTCGCCGCCCGAAAGCTCACGGATCGGGGTGCGCGCCTGCTCCGGCTGGAACAGGAAGTCCTTCATGTAGCCGGTAACGTGGCGCTGCTCGCCATTGACCAGCAGGTTGTCGCCGCGCCCGTCCGTCAGGTAGTGCGCCAGCGTATCGTCGAGATTGAGGTCTTCGCGCTTCTGGTCGAGCGTCGCGATTTCCAGATTTGTGCCGAGCTTGACCGTGCCCGTGTCCGGCTCGATCTGTCCGGTCAGTATCTTCAGGAGCGTCGTCTTGCCGGCACCGTTCGGGCCGACGAGACCGATGCGGTCGCCGCGGTGCACGCGGATCGAGAACGGCGCGACGATTGTGCGCTCGCCATAGGCCTTGGTGATCTTCTCGGCCTCGATCACCAGCTTGCCGGATTCCTTGGCGTCGGCGGCAGTCGCCTGCACGGTGCCCTGCGGCCCCTTGTGGCCGCGATAGGTCGCCCGCATGGTCTGCAGCTCGCCGAGGCGGCGCATGTTGCGCTTGCGCCGCGCGGTCACGCCGTAGCGCAGCCAATGTTCCTCGCGCTCAATCGCCTTGCCGAGCTTGTGCTGCTCCAGCTCCTCGGCCTCCAGCACCTCGTCGCGCCAGGCCTCGAAATGGGCAAAGCCACGGTCGAGGCGACGGGACTGACCACGGTCGAGCCAGACGGTGGCGGTCGAGACCTTTTCCAGGAAGCGCCGGTCGTGCGAGATCAGCACCAGCGCCGAGCGGCTGCGGATCAGTTCGTCTTCCAGCCATTCGATCGTCGGCAGATCGAGATGGTTGGTCGGCTCGTCGAGCAAAAGGATGTCCGGCTCCGGCGCCATGACGCGGGCAAGTGCTGCGCGACGCGCTTCGCCGCCGGAAAGGCGCTTGGGATCCTCTTCGCCGGTCAGCCCCAGATGCTGCAGCAGATAGGCGACGCGATAGGGATCGTCGCTCGGGCCGAGGCCCGCCTCGGCATAGGCCTGCACCGTGTCGTAACCGTCGAAATCCGGCGCCTGGTGCAGATAGCGGATGGTTGCCGAGGGATGGCGGAACACTTCGCCCGACTGCGCCTCTGCAAGGCCCGCGGCGATCTTCATCAGCGTCGATTTGCCCGAGCCGTTGCGGCCGACCAGGCAGATCTTGTCGCCCGGCTCCACTTGAAAATTGGCGCCGGCAAGCAGCGGCGTGCCGCCAAAGGTGAGGAAGATATCGTCGAGTTTCAGAATGGGAGGCGCCAAGGCTCAGGCTCCGGAAAGGTCATAGGGGCGGGCAAGCACGAGGGCACGGCCGCTCTTGAGAGTGAAGCGAAGGTGACCCTCCGCAACGTTGGAAACGGTTCGGGACGAGCCGAACGGCAGGGTGAAATCGTCGAGCGGATAACGCGCATTGACGATCGAAAGACCGGTCAGCTCGGTCAACCCGAGGACCGAGAAGAGGCAGCCCTTGGGCAGGTCGACTTCGAGCGAGCCGGCCAGCAGCGGATAGGCCTCTTCCTCGCCCGACGTCATCAACACCGAAAGCCCACGCTCGGCAAGGGCGACGGCATGAAGCAGATGCATGAACGCATGATCACTGCGGGTGCCGCCGAGCGCGCCGGCGAAGATCAGGCGATCGGCCCCGCGCGACAGCGCCGCCTCGACCGCGATCTCACCGTCCGTCGCGGCCTTTGCCGCCGGATAGGGCTCGCGCGGAACCGAGGCGTAGTCCGCAAGAAGGGCTTCCTCGGTCGAGTCGAAATCACCGACCCAGACATCGGGCACGATGCCGAGCAGCCGCGCATGGCGCATGCCGCCATCAGCCGCGATGAAGCGACTTGCGGCCAGCTGGTGAGCCAGCCGGTCGGTCAGCGAAAGGGCGCCGCCAAGCAGAATGGTGAAGGTCGATCGAGCCATGGCAAAGCCCATAGCGCAAAGGACCGCCGAAGGAAAACGAAGAAAACCGTCGGGCGACCGGTTCTTAAGATTTTGGTCAGACCGTCAATGCCCCTCGGGCACCGGATCGGGGAACAGCATGCCGGCATAAACGCCGGGGGTCGAATCCGGAATCTCGACGGCCCCGGCCACCCGCTCGTAGAACTTCGCCGGCCCGACACCGCCGATAATCGCGTAGCCGTAGCCGGCCTCGCGCATGGCCGTCAGGCTTGCAAGCAGCAACGCCTCGCCGATGCCCTGCCCGCGCATGCTTTCGTCGACACCGGTCGGACCAAAGAAGCCGAGTGCCGTTACGTCGTGGCAGGAAAAGCCGACAATCTTTTCCTCACGGACTGCGACATGCATGCGCGTCGGGGTGGAGGAAAAGGCGGCTTCCGCCTCGCCCGCCCATCCGGCGCCAAAGGTCTTTTCGATCCAGGACACGACAAGGCGGCGCTCCGGCGCCATGGCGCGGCGAATGCTGACGCCAGGACCAAGCTTCGACTGAGGCTCAGCCGGCAGGGCATAAAGTCGAACGAGCATATCGGGCATGACATTTTCTCCTCGCTGCCGTTGTGTAGCGCAGTTGGCGGCTTACGCAAACATGCGCCGTCGTGCCGGCCAGCCGCCCTTGCTTCCCCGCAAACATCGCTTGCCTTGGGGCCTTGGCAGCGGTAAATCTCTTGCCGCTCTAACGGGGTGCCTCCCGACCGCACAGCGGCCGGAGGCTGAGAGGCGTCAAAACGCCAACCCGCGGAACCTGATCCGGCTCATACCGGCGGAGGGATTAGACGCGATCGGATCGATACGCCCTTTTCCCATGCAACAACGAACTTTGGGAGAGAGGTCCTCGCCATGTCCAATTCATCGCAACTCAAACTCTTTAGCCGGCTAGCCCTTGCGACGGCCGCGAGCCTTGTTTTCTCCGGCGTCGCGACCGCCGCCGACAAGACGCTGACGGTCTATACCTATGAGAGCTTCATCACCGAATGGGGACCGGGCGCCAAGGTTGCGGAAGCCTTCGAGAAGACCTGCGAGTGCAAGGTCAACTATGTCGGCGTCGCCGACGGCGTCGAGCTGCTCACCCGCCTGAAGCTCGAAGGCGAGGCTTCCAAGGCCGACATCGTGCTCGGCCTCGACACCAATCTGGTTGCGGAAGCCAAGGAAACGGGCTTCTTCGCGCCGCACGGTATCGAGGCAACCGGCGTCACCGTGCCCGGGAACTTCTCCGACGACACCTTCCTGCCCTATGACTACGGCCACTTCGCCGTCGTCTACGACACCGAGACGCTGAAGACGCCACCGAAGAGCCTGAAGGAACTGGTCGAAGGCGACCCGTCGCAGAAGATCGTCGTCGAGGACCCGCGCACCTCGACGCCGGGCCTCGGCCTCCTGCTCTGGGTCAAGGCCGTCTATGGCGACGAGGCGGGTGCTGCCTGGGCGAAGCTGAAGGACCGCGTCCTGACCGTCACTCCCGGCTGGTCGGAAGCCTATGGCCTCTTCACCAAAGGCGAGGCGCCGATGGTGCTGTCCTACACCACGTCGCCGGCCTACCACATGGTCGCGGAAAACACCGAGCGCTATCAGGCGGCTGCCTTCTCCGAAGGCCACTACATCCAGATCGAAGTCGCCGGCATGACCAAGAACGCCAAGGAGCCGGAACTGGCAAAACAGTTCCTCGCCTTCATGACCGGTCCGGAGTTCCAGTCGATCATCCCGACGACCAACTGGATGATGCCGGTCGCGGCGACCAAGGAGCCGCTGCCGGACGCCTTCAACAAGCTGGTCAAGCCGGATAACACCTTCCTCCTGCCCTCGGAGGAAGTCGCCAAGAACCGCAAGGCCTGGATCGACGAATGGCTCGCCGCCATGAGCAAGAACTGAGGCCGGATTGTTCGCACTGCGCGAAAATCGCATGACAGTGGTCGCCGGGGCAATTTGCCTCGGCGCCTTCGTCCTTTTCGTCGGCCTGGCGATCGTCGCCTTGCTGAGCCAGACGGGCGGCGCCAGCGATGACGCGCTCTTCGACGCCTATATCTGGCGCGTCACCCGCTTCACGCTGCTGCAGGCGACACTCTCGACGCTGCTGTCGGTGCTCTTTGCCATCCCCGTCGCCCGGGCGCTGGCGCGACGGCCGCAGTTTCCCGGCCGCATCTGGCTCTTGCGCCTGATGGCGCTGCCGCTCGGATTGCCGGTTCTCGTCGGCGCACTCGGGCTGATCGAGATCTGGGGGCGCCAGGGCTTCCTCAATTCCGGCCTGCGCTGGCTCGGCCTCGCGCAGCCCGTCAGCATTTACGGCCTGTTCGGCATCCTGCTCGCCCACGTATTCTTCAACATGCCGCTTGCGGCACGCCTGTTCCTGGCCGGGCTCGAGCGCATCCCCGCCGAGTACTGGCGCAGCGCCGCCAATCTCGGCATGCCGTCGCGCGCACTCTTCCGTTTCATCGAATGGCCGGTCCTGCGCGGCCTCCTTCCAGGTGCCGCCGGCCTCGTCTTCATGCTCTGTGCCACCAGCTTCACCCTCGTGTTGACGCTCGGCGGCGGGCCTGCGGCCAGCACAATCGAAGTCGCGATCTACCAAGCGCTGCGCTTCGATTTCGATCCGCCCCGCGCGATCGCGCTATCGGCCCTGCAGATCGCCATGACCGGCCTGCTGCTGTTCCTGCTTCGTTATCTGGCGACCGAACCGGAAGAGGGCATGACCGGTGGCCGCACCGTGCGCCGCTTCGATGGCGCATCCAGGATCGCGCGCCTGAGCGATGCCGCCTGGATCGCCCTTGCCTTTCTGTTTCTCGGCGCACCGCTGGTCGCCGTCCTCATCTCCGGCCTCGAAGCCGATCTGCTGAAGCTCGCGCGCGACCCGGCGGTGCACCGGGCGCTACTGACCAGCGCGGCAATCGCGCTCGCCTCGGCCCTCGCCTCCGTCACCATGGCGGCCGTGATGATCCGCGCAGCCGCGACCGTCACCGCGCCGCGTCACGCGACGTCGCTCGCCCGCGGCTTTGCCGGCGCCATCGGCGCCAGCACCTCGCTGATCCTGCTGGTGCCGCCCGTGGTACTTGGTGCCGGCTGGTTCCTTCTGCTGCGTCCCTTCGGCGATGTCGCGCGTTTTGCGCCCGTTATCGTCGTGGCGATCAATGCGCTGATGGCACTTCCCTTCGTCCATCGCATCCTCGCGCCGGCAATGGCGACCCATGCGGCGCGATCGGAACGGCTGACGGCAAGCCTTGGCATCCGTGGTTTTGATCGCCTGCGATGGATCGACTTTCCGGCGCTGCGCAAGCCGCTGCTGATGGCACTTTCCTTCGCCATGGCGCTGTCGCTCGGCGATCTCGGCGCCGTCGCCCTCTTCGGCAGCCAAGACATGGTCACGCTGCCCTGGCTGCTCTACAGCCGCATGGGCAGCTACCGCACCGCCGACGCCGCCGGTCTCGCCCTTTTCCTCGGGCTTCTGTGCCTGATCTTCACCATCCTCGGCACGGCGAATGACAGCCGGCCGGAAAGACGCAAAGCATGACCCACCCCGTCCCCGCGATAGAGCTGCGCGATGTCGAGGTCCGTTTCGAAACGGCCGCGCTCACCTTCGATTGCGCGATTGCCACCGGTGGCATCGTCGCCGTCGCCGGTGCGTCTGGCTCCGGCAAGTCGACGCTGCTCCACCTTATTGCCGGGTTCGAGGACCCCGATCGCGGCGAGGTCCGCATTCTCGGCGAGAACGTGGCCGATCGGGCGCCGTCGGAACGGCCGGTCTCGATGATCTTCCAGGACAACAACCTTTTCGCCCATCTCGACGTCACGACCAATATCGGCCTCGGCATCGACCCGGCGCTTCGATTGACCGCGACCGACCGCGACAAGATCGAAGACGCGCTCCGCCGCGTCGGGCTCGAAGGCTTCGACAAAAGGCTGCCGCCAACGCTTTCCGGCGGCGAACGCCAGCGTGTCGCGCTTGCCCGGGCGCTTGTGCGAAAGCGCCCGCTGCTGCTTCTCGACGAGCCCTTCGCGGCGCTTGATCCCGGCATGCGCGCCGGCATGCGCACACTCCTGCGGGACCTGCACGCGGAAGAGGGCAACACGATCCTGATGATCACACACCATCCCGAAGACGTGAAAGCCCTGGCCGACAGCGTGCTTTTTCTCGACCAGGGGCGTATCATCGCAAACGATACCCTCGACCGTTTCCTGGAGCGGCGGGATAATGCGGCGATCGACCGCTTTCTCGGCAATACTTGAAGGACGGATCGGATTCACCGCGCCCTTGGCCGGTTGCCACAATTTGACCGCGGCGCCATGCGACGCGCGAAATATCCGGCAAGGCGCGAATATTCCCGCATCCGTTGCCGTGATACCACGGGGCAACTATTTCTACCGAGACAAACTAGGCAGGTGGCGCTGAAATCAGATACAGCAAGACCAGGACTGAAAGGTCGCGGCAGAGCAACGCTGCCGGGCTGAAAAAGTAGGACTTTCAACGCCGTCGTTCCACGTTTCCGCAGGATGCGGGCGGAGCGACGGACGGAAACGGGCTGAGGCATGGAGAGGCATACAGTCACACACGACCGGATCCCGCCGATGGGCGGACGGCTGCGTGGACGCGCCGTGGTTGCATTGCTTGCGACCACGCTCCTTTCCGCATGCCAATCCGTGATCGAGCAGACTTATCAGCCGACGGTTTCGCCTTCCTCCAATCCGCAGATCGTCGAGGAAGTCCAGAAGAACGATCCGCGCGCACAGCTGGGCGCGCGCGAACATCCGCGCATCGTCGCAAGCTACGGCGGCGAGTACAAGGACGCCAAGACCGAGCGCCTGGTGGCGCGCATCACCGGCGCGCTGACGGCGGTCTCCGAGAATCCGCAGCAGTCCTATCGCATCACCATCCTGAATTCGCCGGCGATCAACGCCTTCGCGCTGCCTGGCGGCTATCTCTACGTCACCCGCGGCCTGCTGGCGCTTGCCAACGACGCCTCCGAGGTCGCAGCCGTGCTGTCGCACGAGATGGCTCACGTCACCGCCAACCATGGCATCGAGAGGCAGCAGCGCGAGGAAGCGGAAGTGATCGCCAGCCGGGTGGTCTCCGAGGTGCTGTCCTCCGATATCGCCGGCAAGCAGGCACTCGCCCGCGGCAAGCTCCGGCTTGCGGCTTTCTCGCGCAACCAGGAACTCCAGGCCGACGTGATCGGCGTGCGCATGCTCGGCGAGGCCGGCTACGACCCCTATGCCGCCGCGCGCTTCCTCGACTCGATGGCCGCCTATAGCCGCTTCACGGCGGTCGATCCGGAATCCGACCAGAGCCTCGACTTCCTGTCGAGCCACCCGAACGCGCCCCAGCGCGTCGATCTCGCGCGCCGGCATGCCCGTGCCTTCGGTCCCGAAGGCACCAGCGGCGACCGCGGGCGCGACTACTATCTCGCCGGCATCGACGGCCTGCTCTATGGCGACAGCCCGCAGGAAGGCTATGTGCGCGGGCAGACCTTCCTGCACGGCCAACTCGGCATCCGCTTCGACGTGCCCGCCGGATTCCAGATCGACAACAAGGCCGAGGCGGTTCTGGCGACCGGCGCCGGCGACATCGCCGTGCGCTTCGACGGCGTCGCCGACACGGGTGGCCGAAGCCTGACCGACTATATCGCCAGCGGTTGGGTGACGGGCCTGAAGCCCGATACGATCCGGCAGATCAGCGTCAACGGCCTGGAAGCCGCAACCGCACGCGCCTCCGCCGACCGTTGGGATTTCGACGTGACGGTCATTCGTATCGATACGCGGATCTACCGCTTCCTGACCGCCGTGCCCAAGGGGTCGAACGCGCTCGAGCCGACCGCAAACCAGTTGCGCACCTCGTTCCGCCGCATGACGGCCGCTGAGACGCAGTCGCTGAAGCCGCTGCGGATCCGGGTCGTGACGGTCCGGCCCGGCGATACGATCACTACGTTGTCGGCCCGCATGATGGGAACCGACCGCAAGCTCGACCTCTTCCGGGTGATCAATGCGATGCAGGTCAGCTCGACGATAAAGCCGGGCGACAAGGTGAAGATCGTTTCCGAATAGCGTGAGGTGGGCGCGGTTGCAGCGCGTTGGTGCGCGCGTGATTGCCTGCCGTCTGTAAGGCAAGCGCGTCGCTGGGTGCCTCTACGATTGCCCAAAACGCCCAGCGCCAATCGTCTCATTGCCAAGCCATCAACGGGCAGCCCGGCTCAGTGCCGGGTCGCCGAGCACAGCCGGCGTGGCGGCGTCAGACGGTCAATGAATTCCCGCGGTCAGCGCCGGCGCTCTCGTCGCGAGCGCCGCCCGCAGCTTTTCCAGGGCCCGGGTTTCGATCTGCCGCACGCGTTCCTTGGAAATTCCGAGATCGATGCCGAGCTCTTCGAGCGTCGCCCCTTCTTCCGTCAGTCGCCGGGCGCGGATGATGCGCATCTCGCGCTCCGTCAGCGCTCCCAGCGCATCGCGCAGCCAGACGCGGGCCCGTTCGCCGTCGATCATCTCGCTCACCTGCTCGTCCGGCAACGGCGCGTCGCTGGCGAGGAAATCGAGCCGTTCACCGCCATCGGAATCGCTGCCGCCGACCGGCGCCTGCAGCGAGGTGTCGCTGCCGGAAAGCCGCGCATCCATCGTCTGCACGTCAGCGATGCTGACACCGAGGGCAGCGGCGATCTCCTCGTGCATAGCCTGCGATGTAAGCTGCCTGTCACCCTGGGCAAGCCGGGCACGAAGGCGACGAAGGTTGAAGAACAAGGCCTTCTGCGCAGAACTGGTGCCACCGCGGACGATCGACCAGTTGCGCAGGACATAATCCTGCATCGACGCCCGGATCCACCAAGTGGCATAGGTCGAGAAGCGGACCTCGCGGCTCGGCTCAAAACGGGCTGCCGCCTCCAGGAGACCGATATGGCCCTCCTGGACGAGGTCACCCATCGGCAGGCCGAAATTGCGAAACTTCGCGGCCATCGAGATCACCAGGCGCATATGCGACATGGCGATCTTGTTGCGGGCTTCCTGATCGTTGTCGTTTCGCCAGGCTTGCGCCAGCTTATGCTCCTCGTCGCGCTCGAGATAGGGCGCCTCCATTGCGATCTTGATCATCCGCCGGTCTGCAGTGAGAGTCTTCATCGATCACTCCGTGACTGGCGCCGGGCGCCATTGCGTGTGAAGTCCAAAAGGCCGGACGGAGAAGATGTCCGGCAGCAGGGGCGTCTCGCGCCGCGATGTCGAAACTTGAAGAAACGACGCGGCGCCCTAACTTCCAAGTCACGAACCTGAACGGTGACGAAGCACAGAACCAAGATCGCCCGGCGCGCAAGCGGCGCGTTTCTGCCGGCTTTTATAAATGCGCGCAGGCGGCAAAAGTTCCACGCGATCAAAGAAAAAGCCCGGCGCGATGGCCGGGCTTTTTGGTAGTCTCGGTGCAGTCGGACGGCTTATGCAGCTTCGTCCTGAGCGTCGTCTTCGTCGATCGCCTTGCCGCGCTTCGGACCCTTGCTGAGATTGGCCTCGACGAGGCGAACAGCTTCGGTTTCCGACATCTTGTTGACGGCAGCGATTTCGCGCGCCATGCGGTCGAGGGCAGCTTCATAGAGCTGGCGTTCGGAATAGGACTGTTCCGGCTGGTTTTCGGCGCGGTAGAGGTCGCGCACGACTTCCGCGATGGAAATCAGGTCGCCGGAATTGATCTTGGCATCGTATTCCTGCGCGCGGCGCGACCACATGGTGCGCTTCACGCGAGCCTTGCCCTGCACAACCTTCAACGCGCGGTCGACGAAATCGGTTTCGGAGAGCTTGCGCATACCGATGCTGACGGCCTTGGCCACCGGCACTTTCAGGCGCATCTTGTCCTTCTCGAAATCGATGACAAAAAGCTCAAGCTTCATGCCGGCGACTTCCTGCTCTTCGATCGCCACGATCTGGCCAACACCGTGGGCCGGATAGACGATCGATTCACCGGTCTTGAAGCCCTGGCGTGTCGAAGATTTTTTCTGCTGGGTCGTCATTCGTTTCAAAAACTCCCTGTTTCGCGCCGGCCATTCTGGCCGGGGCCGGGTCAGTGAGGCCCGGGATAGACGGGGATACCGCCGGGTGGGTACATCCTGGTCCGTCCAAGGAATGCAAACAGCCTCATAAAATGCGGTCACAACAGAGCAACGCCATGTTGCGTACTAGGGAGAAACCGCGTTTTGGAGATCGTTTGCTTTCGTGATGGTTTTCGGGCGCGCAAAAACACCCTCTGTGGATCAGTAGAAGGAACCTATCACAAAAAAGTGCCGAAATCAATAATTTGCTGCATGGCAGCCATCAAGCCACCATTCTCGCAACTGCGAGCGCGGCTCGTGTTTTCCCCAGCTTTGCGCCCGGGAGCAGTTCTGCTTCGTCAGGCTCGGCGAACGGTGGCGACCGTTTCGTCTCAGTCGCCCTGGCCCGGCTCGGTCGAGAAGAACTTCTCGTACTTGCCTTCGACGCCGTCCATTTCCTTCGCTTCCGGCATCGGATCGCGCTTGACGGTGATGTTCGGCCACTTCGAAGCGAAATCCGCGTTCAGTTTCAGCCACATATCAAGACCCGGCTCGGTATCCGGCTTGATCGCCTCGGCAGGACATTCCGGTTCGCAAACGCCACAGTCGATGCACTCGTCAGGATGAATGACGAGGAAATTCTCACCCTCGTAGAAGCAATCCACGGGGCAGACTTCGACACAGTCGGTATACTTGCAGCGAATGCAATTGTCGGTCACGACATACGTCATGAGGTACTCCAGCCGATGCTCACGTTTGATGGCAGACGGCAATCAATGGTGATGCTCGTCGTCCGCGCATGCTAGGAATGTCCGGCGCGCATAGCTGCCGAAGCAAACCCGATGCACCCAACGTGGGTCTGTCAGGTAAAGGCTTTATGGACCCTTTGCAAGAATATTCAATGCGCGAAACGCCACGGCAAAGGCAGAGTTTTCTAAAGGCCGTCGCGCAAAAGTGCGTAGCGTTTTGCAGCCAGGGGCCGGTAGGGAACGAGACGCCCTTCAGTCGTCGCGGGGATCGAAATCGGGCTTCAGCCGGTCGGTTTCCCGCCGCTCCTTCTTCGTCGGCCGGCCTGCGCCACGTTCACGCGTGGCAAGCTCGTAGGCCGACAATTTCTCCTTCGGCTGCTCCGGCGTCAGATCGTCGTAGAGCAGACGCGCTTCCTCATAGGGACCGCGCCGCTCGCCCGGGCCAAGAACCCGGACGATGAGACTGCGCCGGTCGAGTGCGAGTTCGAGTATATCGCCCGTCTTCAATTGAAACGAAGACTGCGTCACGCGCTCGTCGTTGACGGCGACGCGGCCATCCTCGATCGCCTTTTGCGCAAGCGATCGGGATTTGATCAGCCGCGTGAAAAACAGCCACTTGTCGAGACGCTGGCGCGAGGCCGGGTTGGACGCAGGCTGTTTTTCCATGGTCTACCTTACTTCTTCATCTGCTCCTTGAGAGCAGCAAGCTTGGCGAAGGGCGAATCCGGATCCACCGGCTTTTCGCGACGCGGCGGACGCGACTCGAACTTGCCCTGGCCCGGCTTGCCGCCGCGGTCGTGACGATCATGACGATCGCCGCGTTCCTGACGCGGCCCGCCTTCCGGCTTGCCACCGTCATGACGCTTGCCACGCGCCTGCTGACCACCCTTGCGGCCGCCGTCACGTCCTTCGCCCTGGCCCTGGCCTTGACCACGCCCGTGGCGCTGACCGCCGCGACGCTGTTCACCCTCGTGGCGGCCACCGCCCTGGCGCTGGTTGTCCTGGCGGGTGCCGGGACGCCAGAGCAGAACGGGCTTGGCTTCGACCGGCTCGCCGGTCTCCGTCACTTGGGCCTCGGTCACCTGAGCCTCAGCAGGCTGGAGCCCGTCGGCAGCGACGGCAACCTCAGCTTCGGCCTTCTCGGCCTCGGCAACAGGCGCCTCGACGACGGCAGTCTCGGCTTCAGCCGCACTGTCGCCGGCATCAGCATCATCGACGGCAGAAGCCGGCTCGGACGCGGCGGCAGCAACGGCAGCACCGCCATCCTGGCCAGCGAGGAAGGCCTGGGCCTCCTCGGCCTTGACGCTGTCTGCACGGTAGCCGAGGCCCTTCAGGATCTCTTCCATATCGTCGGGCGTTGCGCCGAGGATCGAGAGCATCGAGGTGGTCGCGGTGAAGCGACGGCCGTCATAGGCGCCTTCCGGACGCGGCTGCGTGCCCGGCTTCCACTGCAGGAGCGGCCGGATGAGATCGGCGAGGCGCTCGAGGATATCGATGCGCACCGCGCGCTTTCCGAGGAAGCGGAAACCGGCAAGCTTGTAGAAGGTCCGCTCGAAGGACGGATCGGTAACGACAGACGTACGACCGGCTGCGAGCATCGGGATGAGGTCGCCATAGCCCGGCTTGTCGAGGCCATCGTTCTTCAGCGCCCAGAGGAGCGTGATGAGTTCGGCCGGAGCCGGCTTCAGCAGCGCCGGCAGGAAGATGTGGTAGGCGCCGAAGCGAACGCCGTACTTGCGGATCGAAGCGCGACCGTCCTGGTCGAGCGACTTGACGTCGTCTGCAACATCGCGGCGGAACAGCACGCCGAGGTTCTCGACGAGCTGGAAGGCGAGGCCCTTGGCGAGACCTTCGAGATCCTCGGCGCGCGAGATATCGTCGAGCGGCTTCAAGACCGTGCCGATGTGATGGTTCACGAAACGCTCGATGCGCGCCAGAACGTGCTCGCGGGCGTTCGCCTGCAGCTGATCGTCGGCCAGAAGGATGACGCGCGGGCGCATGACGTGGTCGCTTGCCGTCAGACGGGCGACGGGATCGCCGAGCCAGCGCACCAGACCATCCGACGAAAGCGCCAGATCGTTGTTGCCGGAAGCATGCAGACGGGCAGCCCGCGCTTCGAACTCGAGCGCCAGCGCCTTCTGCGCCGCACCCTGCACGGCCTTGGCATCCGGGCCGTCTCCGCCGGTCGCCAGCGTAAACCGGAAACCGGTTAGTTGTCCTACGTGGTGTCCTTCGACGAAGACATCACCATTCACACTGATTTCAGCTTCCAGCATAGCATTCTCTCTCAGGCGCTTCATGAGCACAGATGTCCTGCGATCAACAAAGCGTTTCGTCAACCGTTCATGTAGTGCGTCGGATAATCGATCTTCAATTTCCCGCGTCTTTTCTTGCCAGTGTGTCGGATCGGCCAGCCATCCGGGCCGGTTCGACACATAAGTCCATGTCCTGATCTGCGCGATTCGCGCCGAAAGTGTGTCGATCTCACCGTCCGTATGATCGGCACGCCTGACCTGCTCGGCCATGAAATCTTCGTTTACGGTACCGCGGCGGACAAGATCCGCGTAGATCGTCGAGATCAAGTCGGCATGTTGAGCCGGTGTAATGCGCCGATAGTCCGGCAGCGCGCAGGCTTCCCACAGTTTTTCCACCCGCTCGGCATTGGTCGTGATGTCGACGACCTCGGGATACCGGGCCAAATGCTCGAACGCCTGCTGGTCTACCGCAGGTAGCGCCCGGGCAAGGCCGGGAACCGTTGGCGCGGCCTCAAGACTCTTCTTCAGAGCGGCGATCGAAGCGTAGTCGAAAGCCTTCGAGCGCCACTGCAGCACCTTCACCGGATCGAACTCATGCGCTTCGATGCGATGGACGAGTTCGTTGTCGAAGGGATCGACACGGCCGGTCACACCGAACGTACCGTCGCGCAAATGCCGGCCGGCGCGGCCGGCGATCTGCGCAAGCTCCGCCGGATTGAGATTGCGGAACTGATAGCCGTCGAACTTCCGGTCCTGCGCAAAGGCGACATGGTCGACGTCGAGATTGAGCCCCATGCCGATCGCGTCGGTCGCGACCAGGTATTCGACGTCGCCTTCCTGGTAGAGCGCCACCTGGGCATTGCGCGTACGCGGCGACAGCGCGCCGAGAACGACGGCGGCACCGCCGCGCTGGCGGCGGATCAGCTCGGCGATCGCATAGACCTCGTCGGCCGAGAAGGCGACGATTGCCGTGCGATGCGGCAGGCGGGTGATCTTCTTCGAGCCGGCATAGAGCAGCTGCGACATGCGCGGCCGCTCGACCACGGTGATGCCGGGCAGCAATTGCTCGAGGATCGGCCGCATCGTTCCGGCACCGAGCAGCAGCGTCTCGCCGCGGCCGCGCAGGTGCAGGATCCGGTCGGTGAAGATGTGGCCGCGCTCGAGATCTCCGGCAAGCTGCACTTCATCGATTGCCACGAAGGAGGCCGTCGTCTCGCGCGGCATCGCTTCGACGGTGCAGACCGAATAGCGCGCCCGGTGCGGCGTGATCTTTTCCTCGCCGGTGATCAGCGCGACGTTGTGGTGGCCGACCCTTTCGACCAGGCGCGTATAGACTTCGCGCGCCAAGAGGCGCAGAGGCAGGCCGATGACGCCGCTGTCGTGCGCAATCATGCGCTCGATCGCGTAATGCGTCTTGCCGGTATTGGTGGGCCCGAGCACCGCGGTGACGCCGCGGCCGCTCAGGATCATGGGGTGAACGGACACGTCATCGATCCCGGGCATTCAGAAATTACGGCAGCGTCTTTTCACGCTGGCGGCAAACACATGCCCACGCACCGAGCCAAACGCAAGGGGCGCAGACAACTAAAACCATCGCTTGGCATCTCCCAGCCCATTGCACCACCTGTTGTGGTCGGCACAATCGACAATTGGAACAGCCGTGGAACGAATCGGCGACGAATCGACGACTCATTGTGATTCACTGTATGTTCACGACTACATATAGATTTCAACACCGAACGTTGCACCACATGCTGAATCTGGCAATGATTCCGCCCATCAGGCGCTTTGGCGTGCAACAATCCCGGCTCTCCCATTGCCTGACGGGTCCAAGGATTCCGAATCCAAGACTCTGGAAAGCCTGGAAAATTTTTCACGAAATTCGTCAGGGATTCACCCAAGCGAGAGAATGAGAATCGCAGCTTGGAGTCGCGATCAGTGCGGGAACATTCGGCAGCGACTCGCAGACCGCGCGTCATTCCACCTTTGTTCTCCACAAGATATAGTGTCTACGCCCCGCCCCGGCAACGGAACTGCCGGCGCAACTTCAGGATTTCGAGCAGGATTCTCATGCGCCGCCACCACATGGAAACGGCGCCTCGAAAGGCGCCGTTCGCCGGTGTTCAGCTTGCCTGATGCTCAGACGAAAAACTGTCCGCCGTTCGCCGAAATCGTCGAGCCGGTGATGAAGCCGGCATCGTCGGAGGCGAGGAACACCACGCAGCGGGCGATTTCTTCCGGTTCGCCGAGGCGCCCGACCGGGATCTGCGGGATGATGCGCTCGTTGAGCACCTTCTCCGGCACCGCCAGCACCATCTCCGTACCGATATAGCCGGGGCAGATCGCGTTCACGGTAATGCCCTTGGCCGCCCCTTCCTGGGCAAGCGCCTTGGTGAAGCCGAGATCACCGGCCTTGGCCGCCGAATAGTTGGCCTGGCCCATCTGGCCCTTCTGGCCATTGATCGACGAGATGTTGATGACGCGACCGAAGCCGCGGTCGCGCATGGCCGACCAGAGCGGATGCGTCATGTTGAAGAGACCGGTGAGGTTGGTGCCGATCACCTCGCCCCACTGCTCCGGCGTCATCTTGTGGAACATGGCGTCGCGGGTGATGCCCGCATTGTTGACCAGCACGTCCACCGGACCGAGGTCGGCCTCGACCTTGGCGATGCCTTCGGCGCAGGCCTGATAGTTGGAGACGTCCCACTTGTAGACCGGGATGCCGGTTTCCTGCTTGAAGGCCTGGGCCTTCTCGTCATTGCCGGCATAGTTGGCAGCCACCTTGTAGCCGGCATTCTTGAGTGCGATGGAAATTGCCGCACCAATGCCGCGCGACCCACCCGTGACCAATGCTACCCTGCTCATATGCGCCTCCCACTTGATCAGTTCAGTTTTTCGAATGCCTTCTTCATCAGCTTTTCGCCGACCTGTTGCCCGTAGAGCCCGGCGGCCGCTTGAAACTGCGGCGTAGCCAGCGCGGACAGAGCCACCTCGCACTTTTCCAGCGCGAGACCCATCATCACCTCGGAGAGCTGCTCCAGCGACACCTTCAGCGCGCCGCTGTCATCCTTCAAGGCCGCGACCATCACGTCCTTGAAAACGCTCTCCTCGTCGGAAGTCGTGTGTTTCAGCATGCACTGTACCAGCCGCGCCTCGTCGAGAGGCGCGGGATTGGCATGTGCAGAAACGATCGGCGAACCGGCCAGAAGCAGGGAAAATGCAACCCACCTGGCGCTGTTCATGCCGCCAGACCGATCAGAGCCGCTCGACGCACATGGCGACGCCCATGCCGCCGCCGATGCAGAGCGTTGCAAGCCCCTTCGAAACGCCGCGGCGCTTCATTTCAAACAGCAGCGTGTTGAGCACGCGGGCGCCGGAAGCGCCGATCGGGTGACCGATGGCGATCGCGCCGCCATTGACGTTGACGATCGACGGATCCCAGCCGAGATCCTTGTTGACCGCGCAGGCCTGGGCCGCGAAGGCTTCGTTGGCTTCCACCAGTTCGACATCGCCGATCGCCCAGCCGGCCCTGGCCAGCGCCTTGCGCGAGGCCGGGATCGGGCCGGTGCCCATGACCTGCGGATCGACGCCGGCGGTTGCCCAGGAAACGATGCGGGCAAGCGGCTGGATACCACGCTTGGAGGCCTGCGCCTCGGTCATCAGTAGCGTTGCTGCGGCGCCGTCATTGAGGCCCGAGGCGTTGCCGGCGGTGACCGTGCCTTCCTTGTCGAAGGCGGGGCGCAGCTTCGTCATCTGGTCGAGCGTTGCACCGTGGCGGATATATTCGTCCTGGTCGACGGTCACGTCGCCCTTGCGGCCCTTGACGATGAAGGGAATGATCTCGTCCACAAAGCGCCCGGCTTTCTGGGCGGCTTCGGCCTTGTTCTGCGAGGCGAGCGCGAACGCATCCTGCTCCTCGCGGCTGAGCTGCCACTGGCGGGCGACGTTTTCGGCGGTAATGCCCATGTGATAACCGTAGAAGGCGTCGGTCAGGCCGTCCTTGATCATCGTGTCGATCATCTTGAAGTCGCCCATCTTCACGCCGCCGCGAAGATGCGAGCAGTGCGGCGCCATCGACATGGATTCCATGCCGCCGGCGACGATGATCTCAGCATCACCGGTTGCAATCTGCTGCATGCCGAGAGCCACGGCACGAAGCCCCGAGCCGCAGAGCTGGTTCATGCCCCAGGCCGTCTTTTCCTGCGGAACGCCGGCCTTCATCGCAGCCTGGCGCGCAGGGTTCTGGCCTTCGCCGGCCTGCAGCACCTGGCCGAGGATAACCTCGTCGACCTCACCGGCTTCGACGCCTGCGCGCTCGAGCACGCCCTTGATGACGGCGGCGCCAAGCTCGTGCGCCGGCGTGTTGCCGAAGGCGCCGTTGAAGGATCCGACCGCGGTGCGGCCGGCGCTGGCGATCACGATGGAGGGATTGCTCATGGGACGTTTCCTCAGATCTTCTGGCCTAATACGGGCAGACTGGCAAAGCGCGCGACGCAAGTCAAACGCCTTGATGCAGTGCCATAAAAGCGTCACCTAAAACGCAACCGCAAGATTTTGCACTTGCGTCGCCGCAACGCACAAAGACATTGTCAGCGGCGCGCTTTTGCGGATACTCTGAAAAACGCAATAAAGACGGGATGATGGGGGAGAGGAGACCCTGATGGCGAAGCACGAAGGCCAGATCGTTATCAAAAAATATGCGAACCGGCGGCTCTACAACACCGGGACCAGCACCTATGTCACGCTCGACGACCTGGCTGTGATGGTGAAGAAGGGTGAGGACTTCATCGTTCAGGATGCAAAATCCGGCGAGGACATCACCCATTCCGTGCTGACGCAGATCATCTTCGAGCAGGAGTCCAAGACCGGCAACACGCTGCTGCCGATCTCCTTCCTGCGCCAGCTGATCTCGTTCTACGGCGACCAGATGCAGATGGTGGTGCCGAGCTATCTCGAACATTCGATGCAGGCTTTCACCGAGCAGCAGTCGCAGATGCGCGAGCAGATCAACAAGGCCTTCGGCGACACGCCGCTCAGTAAGAACCTGCAGGTTCCGCTGCAACTTGTCGAAGAACAGGTGCGTCGCAACACCGAGATGTTCCATCAGGCCATGCAGATGTTTTCGCCCTTCATCACCGCGCCGCCGGTGAAGGAAACGAAGAAGGCCGAAGCCAAGGATATCGACGAACTGAAGGAGCAGCTGCGCGCGCTCCAGACCAAGCTCGACAATCTCGGCTGAAGGACGACCAGGCAGGGAAAACTGCTTCCCGCCTTCACTTCACCTGCAACAGCGATCGCGGAAATCGGGGCGGCGTCGCCCCGAACCGTCAGGCCTAGAGGCCGATCGACACATCCCGGCCGGCCGAGCGCATCGACACGGCAAAGCCGGCGATGACATCGATGAAGCTGATGGTCATCAGGATGAAGAAGAGCTGCGTTGCCGCCGGTGCGAGCAGCAGAAATTCGATCAAAAAGACGATGAACAGGATCATTGACAGCAGATGATCCATCAGTGCGCGGCTGCTCGTGCGCGTCGCCTTCAGTAGCTCGACGAAGAGCAGCAGTAGGGCGCCGACGATCAGGAGGTCGCCGAAGCGCATCGTCCAGGTCGCGCCTGAAAGCATGGAGAGCGACACCATGTCGGCGTTCAGGCCGGCGAGGCCGCCGAACATTCCGATCATCGCGAGATTGTAGATTGCAAAAGGCAGGATCAGCAGCGGTATGGCAGCAAGCATCAGAACTCCTTGACCGCGTTTATGGGGGACCATGTTCGTGCGGCGTCGTCACGCAAGGCGCCAGCGATACCACGGCGTCCAAGCAAGATCATGTCAGATGCAAAACAAAAGGGCCGGCAGAGCCAGCCCTTTGAACCTAATCCGCGAACGGAAACGCTTATGCGCTTTCCTTCGGGGTCAGAACCTGACGGCCACGGTACATGCCGGTCTTCAGGTCGATGTGGTGCGGGCGACGCAGTTCGCCGGAGTTCTTGTCTTCGACGTAGGTCGGGGTCTTCAGAGCGTCAGCCGAACGGCGCATGCCACGCTTGGACGGGCTCGTTTTTCTTTTAGGTACAGCCATTTCATTCTCCACTTATCGGGCAAACACTGTTCAGCAGCCGAAATGGCCGTGTAAAACAGATGTTAATCACGGAAATTTGGCGCGCTTATACATGGCCAGCTGCTGTTTGACCAGTCCCCACGGGCAATTTTTCGACTCGACCTTTTCAGATCTCGTCTTCGATGACGACCCAAGGCTCTGCGCGGGCGGCTTCTTCCCATTTCAGGAACGCCGGATGTGCCTTTACGCGGTTCATGTAGCCGAGCGTTTCTGGATCCGCAACGAGATCATAGACGTCGAAGCGGTTGACCACAGGTGCGTACATCGCATCGGCCGCGGTGAAGGCGCCAAAGAGGAACGGACCGCCGGATTGGGCGAGCGCCTGCCGCCAGATCGTCTCGATGCGAGCGACATCCGAACGGACGTCCTCGGCAACGTCCAGCGCCTTCTTCGCCCGGCGGACATTCATCGGGCAGGCGCCGCGCAACGCCCTGAAACCGGAGAGCATTTCCATCGAATAGCTGCGCGCCCGGGCGCGCGACTGACGGTCGGCCGGCCACAGCCCTGCATCGGGAAAAAGCTCGGCGACGTAGTCGATGATCGCCAGCGATTCCCAGACAAGGAAATCGCCATGCCTAAGCAGCGGCACCTTACCCGTCGGCGAGACCGCGCGAATGTCCGGGTTTCCCGCGGCGAAGTCGAAGGGGATGACCACCTCGTCGAAGGCGATGCCTGCCGCCGTCATCGCGATCCATGGCCGCATCGACCAAGACGAATAGTTCTTGTTGCCGACAAAAAGCGTAAGTCCGGTCATTTCCGTTCCTTGGTTGCTGGTCTCTCCGAGAAAACGATCAGTTCCTCGAAATGGTTCATGTCCTCGAACGAGCAGAAGGCGGGTGGATCGAGCGCGATCACCGGCACCTGCTCGCGCAGAAAAGCGAGCTGTTCGTCCAGCATCATCTGCCAGCGCGGTAGCGCAGAATCGTCGAGCCAATCGACGGGGTAGGCATAGGTGATGTGGAATTCGTAATCGTCATGATCAGGATGGCGATAGCCAAAGGCTTCTGCGAAAGCGTCGCGCCAGGCTTTAAGGCAAGCGCGGTCGGCGGCACCGTCGCCTTCGAGCGCAAGGCCCGTCGGCGTAACCTCAGTCACGCGGGCGCGGAACTGCTCCAGCGGCGCAAAATCCGCAAGCCGTTCGCGGTAATACGCCGTCATCACCTCGATCGGCGTATCGAGCGGCATGCCAGCCGGCCAGTAAGGAAGCTTCCGGCGGTGTTCGATGATGCCCTGGAAGATCGTCATGTGCAGGCTGGACGGGTGGGTAAAGGCGAACTGCCGCGCCTCGGGCATCGCCATCAACCGGTCGCGCACCGCAAGTACGGCGACCTCGGAACGCGATCCAGCGGTGACGTGAGAGACGACGGTGTTGCCCGGTTCCGGCAGGAAGCGGCCTTCGGGGTCGTAGCGCGTTCCGAGATGTCTCGGCAGGGCATGGTTGGCGTTGCGGCCAAAGGCGAGAAGCGAGGGGGAAATCAAGGTCATGGAGCGATCGGGCCTTTCAAGGGGAGAGAGGCCCAGATGGCAGAACTCTACAACGCGAGCATGACATCGCCCAGTGAGCCCATCCAATGAAAAGGTCTGATCCTAATTATAAAGGCAGGTGATGTAACCGCCGGAGCGGCTGGCGCGGCGCTCGATCAGGTTCGCCAGGCGCTTGAGACCGCGGCCGGGTTTGCCGGCGTTGCGCTCTTTCGGATTGGGCAGCGAGACAGCAAGCAGCGCCGCCTGCCGTCGCGAAAGCTTCGACGCCGAAATCCCGAAATGGTGGCGGGCAGCCGCCTCGATACCATAGATCCCGTCGCCCCATTCGGCGATATTGAGATAGATCTCCATCATCCGCCGCTTGCTCCAGACGAAGTCGGCGGCAACCGCCAGCGGCAGTTCCATGCCCTTGCGCAGGAAGGAGCGGCCGTTCCAGAGATAGAGGTTTTTCACGGTCTGCATCGGAATGGTGCTGGCTCCACGGGTGGATTCCCCTTCGAGCGCATCCTCGACCACGCCCCGCATCTGGCCCCAATCGACGCCGTCATGGGCACAGAATTGGCCATCCTCCGACATCATTACCGACTGCACCAGAACCGGGGCGATATCGTCGAACTCGACCCATTGCCGATCGTAGCCGCGCAGCAGCACGAGATCGCGCAGCATCAGCGTTGAAACCGGATGAATGAACTCCACCAGATAGAGAACGATCAGTGCGTAAGGAAGGACGAGCAGGCCAAGCACGGCGAGCACGATCTGGCGGCGGCGCGTGCGCAACGTCCGGCGAAGCGAAGACCAGCGACTGGAAGGCACTTCGCCCTCCTCGCGCGCTTCCGGAACGACGTTCGCGGCCTGACTGTTCACCTCGCTGTCCATCCGCTTCTCTTAGTGCATGCGCAGGCAGAGTTGAACGGGCTTTCTGGCAAAAGGCAAGGCGTGCAGGCGGCTGTCCCAGGGAAAGCGCGCGGCTGCGACACGAATCCCCGTTGAAAGCCCTCTTCGCCCATGTCAAAGAGCGCGCATGAGCCAGGAACCATCGCCTTTTACCCGTCGCCTCGCCGCCAATGCCCGCACCGTCGAGGCGCTGCTGGAACGTCTGCTCGGCCAGACGACGGAAGCCGACGAAATCGCCCGGCCGGCAAACCTGTTGGGTGCCATGCGCCACGGCGTGCTGAACGGCGGCAAGCGCCTGCGCCCCTTCCTGGTGATCGAATGCGCCGATCTGCTCGGCAGCAATCGCGACGCGGCCCTGCGCGTCGGCGCGGCACTCGAATGCGTGCATTGCTACTCGCTCGTCCATGACGACCTGCCGGCGATGGACGACGACGACATGCGCCGCGGCCAGCCGACCGTGCACAAGGCCTTCGACGAGGCAACGGCGATCCTTGCCGGCGACAGCCTGCTGACCTTCGCCTTCGACATCATCGCAGCCCCCGAGACCTCGCTTTCGGATGCTCAGAAGGTGGCACTGGTTCTGGCGCTCGGACGCGCCGCCGGCCACGGCGGCATGGCCGGCGGACAGGCGCTCGACCTGGCCGCGGAAAAATTGCCGCCGGACGAGGCCGGGATCGTCACATTGCAGGCGATGAAGACGGGGGCCCTCATCCGCTTTGCCTGCGAGGCTGGAGCCATCGTCGCCGGCGCCTCCAGGGACGATCGCGCGCGGCTTCGCGCCTTTGGCGAAAAGATCGGCCTTGCCTTCCAGCTTGCCGACGACCTGCTCGACCTCACCGCCGATGCGGAGACCATGGGCAAGGCAACCGGCAAGGACGCCGCCCGCGGCAAGGGCACGCTGGTGGCCCTCCATGGCCAGGCCTGGGCGGAAGAGCGGCTGGAGCAACTGGTCGCAGAAGCCGAAGTGCTGCTTGCGCCCTATGGCGAGCGCTCGGCCATTCTCGTCGAAGCCGCCCGTTTCATCGCCAACCGCAGGAGCTAGATCCATGAGCAAGTACTGGTCGCCGATCGTCTCCAAGCTGAAACCCTACGTGCCGGGCGAACAGCCGCGCATCGAAAACCTGGTGAAGCTCAACACCAACGAATGCCCCTACGGCCCGTCTGAGAAGGTGCTCGACGCGATCGCCGCGGCAGCGAGCAACGATCTTCGCCTTTATCCCGACCCGCTGGCGCTGAAGCTGCGCCAGGCGATTGCCACGCGCTATGGCGTGACCACCGAAGAAGTGTTCGTCGGCAACGGCTCCGACGAGGTGCTGGCGCATATCTTCGCCGGCCTGTTGAAACATGACGCGCCGCTGCTGTACCCGGATATTTCCTACAGCTTCTATTCGACCTATGCGCGACTCTTCGAGATCGACACGGTCGAGGTGCCGCTCAACGATCGCTTCGAGATCGATCTCGCCGACTACGATCGGCCCTCAGGCGCGATCATCCTGCCGAACCCCAACGCCCCGACCGGCATAGCCTTGCCGCTCGCCGACATCGATCGGCTGGTCGCAAGCCATCCGGACCAGCCCGTCGTCATCGACGAGGCCTATGTCGACTTCGGCGGAGAGTCCGCCGCAACGCTGGTTTCGAAATTCGAGAACCTGCTGGTCGTCCAGACCTTCTCCAAGTCGCGTGCGCTTGCCGGCCTGCGCGTCGGCTTTGCCATCGGCCAGCGACCGCTGATCGAGGCGCTGGAGCGGGTGAAGGACAGCTTCAATTCCTATCCGCTCGGCCGTCCGGCCCAGGCTGGCGCCATTGCCGCAATCGAGGACGAAGCCTGGTTCGAGGAGACCCGTGCCAAGATCATCGCGTCGCGCGACCGGCTCACGGCCGAACTGACTGCGCGCGGCTTCGAGGTGCTACCTTCGTCGGCGAACTTCGTTTTCGCCCTCCATCCCGGCCATAGCGGAGAAACGCTGATGAAGGCGCTGCGTGAACGCGCCGTGCTGGTGCGCCATTTCGCCAAGCCGCGCATCGGCGATTTCCTGCGCATCACCATCGGCACCGATCAGGAATGCGCCCGTCTGATCGAGGCGCTCGACGAGATCGTCTGACATCTTGTCTCGGTGACATTTCGCCGTTTCAAACCAGCGACGAACTGATCTAGCCTCCGGCGACCTCGCCGGAGCTTTGTCTGACATGTTCGATCTGACGCCCTATCTGCCGCAGTTGCTCATCGCCTGGACCGCCTATCTGATCGCGACCGCTTCACCGGGGCCTGCGATCCTCGCGATCATCACCACCTCGGTCAGTCAGGGACGCAAGGCCGGACTGGCGCTTGCCCTCGGCGTTCTCACGGGAAGCTACACCTGGGCGATGCTGACGGCCTCCGGTCTATCGGCGCTGATCCGCGCCTACGGCCATGCGATCATCGTCCTGAAGATCGCCGGCGCCTGCTATCTCTTCTGGCTCGCCTACAACGCGCTGCGCGCCGCCATGCGCAGCGACAAAAGCGCGATCGTGCCGATGGCGAAGGCGCAGACGTCGCTGAAGCGGCTCTATCTCAAGGGGCTTGGCATTCACCTGACCAACCCGAAGGCGATCTTCTCCTGGATCATGCTGGTTTCGCTGGGGATGCCCGAAGGTGCGCCCGTCGGCGTCACTGCCACCTTCATCGGTGGCTGCATGGTGCTCGGCCTGATGACCTTCTGCGGCTTTGCGATCGTCTTCTCGCTGTCGCCGGTCCACCGTGCTTATCTGAGGTCCAAGCGGCTGATCGAGAGCCTGATGGCCGGCTTCTTCGCCTTTGCTGGCTTCAAGCTGCTGACGTCACGGCTCTGAGACCATCGCGCTCAGACCAAGCGAGGCTGCTTACTCGGCAGCCGCCTGGCCGCGGCCGTAGCGCTTCTCGATATAGTCGGAAACCAGCGTCTCGAAGTCACCGGCGATGTTGGGGCCGCGTAGCGTCATCGCCTTCTCGCCGTCGATGAAGACCGGAGCGGCCGGCATTTCGCCGGTGCCCGGTAGCGAGATGCCGATATCGGCATGTTTGCTTTCGCCGGGACCGTTGACGATGCAGCCCATGACCGCGACCTTCAGGCCCTCGACGCCGGGATATTTCTCGCGCCAGACCGGCATGTTGCGGCGGATATCGTCCTGGATCTTCTGGGCGAGTTCCTGGAACACGGTCGACGTGGTGCGTCCGCAGCCGGGACAGGCGGCAACGACCGGAATGAACTGGCGGAAGCCCATGACCTGCAGCAGTTCCTGCGCCACCTGCACCTCGCGGGTGCGGTCGCCGCCGGGCTCCGGCGTCAGCGAGATGCGGATGGTGTCGCCGATACCCTGCTGCATCAGGATGCCGAGCGAGGCGGATGAGGCGACGATACCCTTGGTCCCCATGCCGGCCTCGGTGAGGCCGAGATGCAGCGCGTGGTCCGAGCGGGCCGACAGCATGGCGTAGACGGCGATCAGGTCCTGCACGCCGGAAACCTTGGCCGACAGGATGATGCGGTTGCGCGGCAGGCCGATCTCTTCGGCAAGTTCGGCCGACAGCAGCGCCGACTGCACGATCGTTTCGCGCGTCACTTCCTGGGCCGTGAGCGGAAAGCCGTTCGCCTTGTTCTCGTCCATCAGCCGCGTCAGCAGCTCCTGGTCGAGCGAACCCCAGTTGACGCCGATGCGCACCGGCTTGTCGTAGCGGATCGCCATCTCGACGATCTCGGCGAACTGCTTGTCCTTCTTGTCCTTGAAGCCGACATTGCCCGGGTTGATGCGATACTTGGCCAGCGCTTCCGCGCAGGCCGGATGATCGGCAAGCAGCTTGTGGCCGATATAGTGGAAGTCGCCAACGAGTGGGACATCAAGGCCGAGCCGCTCGAGCCGCTCGCGGATCTTCGGCACCGCCGCCGCACTCTCGTCGCGGTCGACGGTAATGCGCACCAGTTCCGAGCCGGCCTTGTGAAGGGCCGCGACCTGCGCCACCGTTCCGTCGATATCGGCGGTGTCGGTGTTGGTCATCGACTGGACCACGACCGGAGCCCCGCCCCCGACAATGACACCGCCGACATCGACAGCGACGGAGCCACGACGGGGTTGCGGATCGAAATCGAAGGCGGAAGACATAAGGGCCTCTTCGTGGTCACTAAGCCGGGCGGGAATACGGGCAAAACCCGCACTAACTTTCCTCAAAGTACCCGAGCTCTTTGCCCATCAGGTGGATGAGGAAAGCCTGATTGTCAACGGCGACATCATGCCCTGACGGCGATTTGATGGCGACCTCTGGTGCGAAGCCCCTCATCCCGCTGCCGCGACCTTCTCCCCGCAAGCAGGGAGAAGGGACATGCCGAGCCCTCGTCACTCTGTCCGCAACGTACGCCGAGGATGCGAGAGGGGCTGGAGCCGACCGCGCGTTTCCTTCTCCCCGCGAGCGGGGAGAAGGTGGCCGGCAGGCCGGATGA